>JAICRN010000235.1 GCA_025937335.1 Microcoleus sp. TY_ISSM_2_bin.22 | reverse complement strand
TCTGCTAAAACTTCGGCTGCCTCCTGATAGCGTTCCTCGTAGTCTGGCCGCACCATTCGATCGATAATATCTGCTAGGGCAGGTGAACAAGTTGCCTGGTTTCGCCAGGGAATTTCGCTTTTGTTGTTTTTTAAGGCACTCAGTTTCTTGGGTGAGAGTCCCGTCACCGCAAGCTGGGCGATCGTACCTAGAGCGTAGATGTCGCTATTGTAACGGGGGTTGCCCATCGATTGCTCGATCGGCACGTATAACTCCTGGGACGCCAAATCCTGTTTTTTTGCTAAAGGCCCTTTAAAAGAATTGGGGGAGGTTTGCGCCAACAAATGACAATTAGCGAGTTCCAGGTTAATTTCTTTGTCTAAGCTAAAGACTACCAACACAAATTTGCCGTCTGACTCGCGCCTTACCGCTCTGTCTGGTTGAATTCTGCGGTGAATAAAACCCTTCTCGTGTATGAACACCAAAATTTCTAATATTTCTGATAGCAGACCAATTACTTTGTCTTCATCCCAAGGTTGACCCGGTATTAGTTCTTGACTTAAAGGTGAGCCGGCAATAAATTCTTCTATTAAGTATAAACTTTGATTTTCCTCAAAATACGCCAATAACTCGGGAATTTTGTCGTGTTTTCCCAATTGTTCAATTATTTCTGCGTTTCTTTGAAATATAACTTTGACTAATTCTGGAGTTTGCGAACTTGTGCCGGGTAGCCGCATTTCTCTAACCGTGCATTGCGGATACCCGGGACGGTGAGTATCTGCTGCTAAATAAGTTTTTCCCACCTCACTTGAGTCTGTGACTTTAATGATGCGGTAACGTCTGTCTAAAAGTTGACCAATCATGCTCTGCCCTCTACCCTGTTAATGTTCCATTATCGCTTGACTGCTCTCAGCGCTCTTATCGACTGAGATTCCAAGAATCACTTCTTAGACTTTCTGCTTCTTAGCAACTGCCCTTTAGACTGACGCCTATCAGGTCTTATTTCGCTCCACAGACTGTAACCGCAAGCCCTGCGGCCAGAATATTGTTAGCGGCATTGACATCTCGATCGCTTGATGCGTACCGCAGTTGGGGCAATCCCACTCTCTGATATTCAGAGGCAACTTATCAACGATGTGACCGCAATGTCCACATCGCTTAGAACTTGGAAACCATCGGTCAATCTTGACAAAGCTGCGACCATACCAATCGCACTTATATTTAAGTTGTCTAACCAATTCACCCCAACTAGCATCTCTGATAGAGAGGGCAAGTTTTTTATTTTTGACCAGATTTTTTACCGACAAATCTTCGACTGCAATCGTTTGGTTTTCACGCACCAATCGAGTTGTCAAATTGTGAATAAAATCATTACGAGCGTCGCTAATTTCTCGATCCACTTTAGCGACTTTAAGGCGAGCTTTGTGCCAATTTTTAGATATTTTTTGCTTGCGACTCAAAGCCTTGTGAGCTTTACGCAATTTACGGCGCTTAGCAGCAAAGCCTTTAGGGTTGGCAATCTTTTGGCCGTTACTCAGGGTAACAAGGCTTGTGATACCGAAGTCAATCCCAATCTGATTAGGAGACTCAGGCAATGTTTCAATCTCAATATCTACTAATAAAGAAACAGTCCACCGTCCAGAGGATGAGATCTTCACCGTAATAGTGGATGGTTGGGCACCTTTTGGGAGTGGTTTACTCCAACGAATAGCCAATGCGAGAGAGCATTTTGCCAAAAATACTTGTCCATCTTTCCATCGGAAAGCAGACTTGGTGAATTCAGCATTGCCGCCATGATGCTTTTTCTTGAAGTTTGGGTATTTAGCCCTTCCTGCAAAGAAGTTGGTAAATGCAGATTGCAGGTGTCGCAATCCTTGTTGTAAAGGAACACAGCTAACTTCATTCAGAAACTGCAAGTCTTCTTGCTTTTTCCATTGAGTCAACATCGCAGAAGTTTCAACGTATCCCACTCGCTCTTTCCGTTCGTACCAGGCCTCTGTCCTTGCGTAGAGGGCGCGGTTGTACACCAGTCGAGCACAACCCATCGTCCTCTCGAGCAAGGTTTCTTGCTCAGATGTTGGATAGAATCGGTACTTGAAAGATTTTTGTTTCATGCTTCACATTGTACCAATTATCTTTTGAAGTCGCTACAAATTACCGAAAATACGACTCTTGACTAAAGTCCCCCGAGCCGCTTCCCGCTTGATAATCTTTCATACGCGCTCGTTTCACGCATCTCGTGAGGTTGTTATAAAATCAGGATACCCAAAACATTTGGCTGACTAATTTAAGTTCGATCGCACCGTGACAGCAGCAAACGCGCGATCGAACTTAAATCGATTTTAGATTTTAAATTTTAGATTAAAGAATAGAAGAAAGCGGCCCCACTGATAAATCCGGGGGCTTGTGATGACGATTCGGAGCTTTTTTCTCGATCCACGGATGAATCCGGGGGCCCCGAACCAAATTGCTTGATTGTCAAGCACGACGGCAACTCTCTTCTAAGATTAGATTGGAAAAACTCGCTGAAATTGTGTATCCTGTCAATGAGATATGTATAATTTAACAACCAAGCCGGAGGTCAGTCAAATGAACGTACAACTGGTTGAATCCCTAATTTAAGTGATCTTGTCTCTCGCAGCCGACGAGCAATTAGCGATTATAGGAAAAATATTACCAAATATCTCCTATGCTTCGACCCGGAAACTTGTGCATCTTGCCCAAAAGGGCGGCTATTGTAATTTTTTGAATGACGAACTAGAGATTTATACTCTCAAAGACCGAGAAGCAATTGCCTGATACTCAAAAACAGGAGATTGAGAGAACTTTTAAATGTGTGAACAATAAAAATGTCTGAATCATTAACCAAAGGAGGAACGATCGCAGCGATCGCCACTGCCATAGTTCCCCAACAAGGCAGCGTCGGCATTGTGCGAGTTTCCGGTTCCTCCGCCTTAAAAATTGCCGAAACTCTGTTTCGCGCCCCAGGACGGCAAATCTGGGAGTCTCACCGCATTCTTTACGGTCACATCCGCCGCCCCAAAACTCAAGAATTAGTCGATGAAGCTTTGCTGCTAATCATGAAAGCACCGCGTTCTTTTACTCGCGAAGATGTGGTGGAATTTCACTGTCACGGCGGCATTATGGCTGTGCAGCAAGTCTTGCAGTTGTGTTTGGAACATGGGGCGAGATTGGCCGGACCGGGAGAGTTTTCGCTGCGGGCTTTTTTGAACGGGAGGCTCGATTTAACTCAAGCTGAAAGTATTGCTGATTTGGTGGGAGCAAAATCGCCCGCTGCAGCACAAAGTGCTTTGGCCGTTTTGCAAGGAAAATTAGCGCAACCAATTCGCAAATTGAGAACAACTTGTTTGGACGTGCTGGCAGAAATTGAGGCGAGAATTGATTTTGAGGAAGATTTGCCGCCTTTAGATGAAGCTCACACTTCTTGGCAAATAAATCATGTTTTGGAGGAATTGTCAACAATTTTGGCAACTGCAGATCGCGGAGAATTGTTGAGAACTGGTTTAAAAGTAGCGATTGTCGGGCGGCCGAATGTGGGAAAATCGAGTTTGTTGAATGCGTGGAGCAAGAGCGATCGGGCGATCGTCACGGATTTGCCCGGTACGACGCGGGATGTGGTAGAATCGCAGCTAGTTGTCGGGGGAATTCCGGTGCAGGTGCTAGATACTGCGGGCATTCGGGAAACTGAAGATAAGGTAGAAAAAATTGGCGTTGAGCGATCGCGCGCCGCAGCAAAACAAGCCGATTTAGTGCTGTTGACAATTGACGCGGCATCTGGTTGGACGGAAGGCGATTCGGAAATTTACGAACAAGTAAAGCACCGCCAGCTAATTATAATTATCAATAAAATTGACCTAGTGACAACAATTCCAGATTTACCTTTTACCCCAGAAATTCACCGCATAGTTACCGCAGCCGCCGCCCTAGAACGAGGCATAGAAGACTTAGAAACAGCAATTTTAGATGCCGTCAGCGGGGGAGATTTGCAAGCAGCAAACTCAGATTTAGCAATCAACCAACGGCAAGCAGCAGCATTAACCAAAGCTAAAATTTCTCTAGAACAATGCACGGATACTATTAGCAACAAATTGCCTTTAGATTTCTGGACAATAGATTTGCGCGGGGCAATTCAAGCATTGGGGGAAGTTACGGGCGAAGAAGTGACCGAATCAGTGCTCGACAGAATATTTAGCAGATTTTGCATTGGCAAATAGTCATAGGAAAAGAGTAAATTAAATAGGTAAGGTGTCTCGCATTTAAGTTGTATTTTGAGGGCGGGCGGGACGCCCACCCCACAAGAATTTCACTATTCGCGGAACGGGCCGGAAAGCCTGTTCTTGAGAATGGTGTAAGATGTTAATTTCCTCACACTTGACTGTAAAATTTAGATGCGCCTGGGTTTAGTGAAGCAATACTACTGACAAATAACAACTAACTAATTCTCACGATCGAGGTCTTCCCAGAGTTGTAATATAAAGCACAGCTTCACTCGCAGGAATACCGAGAACCTCATTGACGCGATCGTCAAAAAAGCCCGCGATACCGCTGACACCCAAACGCAGTTGAATAGCTGCTAAATTCAACCGCTGGCCTAAATGACCCGCGTCCATGTGCAAATAGCGGTAAACTCGATCGCCATATTTTGCTACCGCCCTGTTCAAATCCGCCGTGTGAAACAACAGCGCCGCCGCATCTCTGCCCAAGTCTTGCCCCAAACACAAAAAATGCAATTCCCTGCGGAAATTTTTAAACCGAATTTGCCGCAATTCTTGAGCTTTTGGAGCGTAATAATAACAGCCTTCTTCTAACCCATTCACTCCCGAAACAGCAATAAAAGTTTCGATCAAACTCAGATCGAAATAGTCGGGAGAAGCGTCTAATCCTTGGTCGATATAGTGCTGTGGCTGGTAAGTAAAATCGAGCAAGGCTAGCAGTTCGCCCAAACTCAAAGAAGCACCTGTATAAGCACGAGTAGAACGCCTTTTGAGCATCGTGCTTCCTAAATTTTCCAGGTTCACTCCCCAAGGAATCGAAGGAGTGACAGTCGAAATTTTTGTACAAAAGGGAAAGTTGTATTTATCGTCTAATTCCCCTTCACTGTCATCAAATTTCCAACCATCAGCTCCGGTGGTATCTGATTCTAACTCTGTGGCTTTGTGGAGGTATGCCAACAGTTGACCTTCGGAAAGTTGCGGGTAATCTGTGGTGGTTTTTCCGGGCAAAGCTGTTTTGAACTTTGGCAAGTTTTGGTCGATATCTAGCAAGTCGGCTAAAGCCACTAAACAGATCGCTCCTTCTTGCTCCGAGTCGATGTATAATAATTGATTGAGAGCTTCGTCGGCGAATCCTCCTATCAGGTGAGGTCGGTAATCGTTGATGGCGCAAGCTAACTCGATATTGCTCAATAAATGGCCGGTGTCTAGAAAAATTCGCCGATAAGCTCGGTCTTCGTAACGCCAAGAAGAACGGAAAAAAACAGTCGTAATGGCGATCGCCAATTGGGTATTTTCTAGCGCTGGCGACTGGAAACAAGCTGCTTGCAAGGCCTGCCAAACTTGACTGTCCCAAAAATGAACAAGTGAATGAGTTCTGCACTGATAGTTGTAAAGTCCCGCCGGCAACTGCGCAGTGCCGCGGGATATCAAATAAACCTCTGCTGGGTAGAGCCCGCCCGCCGACGGTGCCGATCGCAAATACAGGTAGCTGTCGTCTAGCGTCTGCACTTTCGCCGTCAACCCGTAGCTGCACAGCAACAAGCTGGACAATCGCTGCCACCAACGGTCATCCGCAGTGACCTCGGACTCCTCCGAGAGGTCTTTTAGATAAGGCTTGAGGTCAAAACACGCTCCAATTTTATATTCTTTGAAAGGCACAGGTTGCTCTGTCCAATCTAGCCGTTTGCTTTTGGCAGCAATGGTTTCAGGGTCGTATTTTGTCCGTTCGTGGTAGTGCTGAGCAAAGGAGAGAGGAAGTTCTGGCATATTTCAATAGAGGATTGGCTTTGGTTTGTTTATCGATCTTGACATCACTGACCGGTTACTGGTGGAGCAAGGCAGAAATTTACAAATATAAAAAAAATCTTAGAAAAAATGCGACTTTTGTTACATAAGCTTAACATAAGAAAAGACCTAGGTATAAATACGCAGAATATAAACCATTAATGATCGTTATGGATTGACTGCAGTAGCTGTCGTCATCAAGGGGTGAAAATGCAAAAGCTAAGCGCTGAGGAATTGCTCGCTCAGTATGCTGAGGGCAAGCGAAACTTTAACGCCGTTGACTTAAGTGAAGATAACTTATTTCAAGCAGATTTGCCAGAAATAAATCTTTCTGATAGTGTTCTGAGGCGAGCTTATTTGCCCTACGGAAATCTGACTCAAGCCAATCTTTATAAAACTGAGTTGCAAGATGCTGAACTGGGCGACATTAAACTTTATCAAGCCAATTTGTCGCAAGCAAATTTATCAAGAGCAAATTTATCAAGAGCAAATTTGCGCCACGCGAATTTACAAGGTGCAAATTTGCAAAAAGCCAATTTGCAAGGTGCGGATTTATACAATGCAGATTTGACGAATGCCGATTTGAGATATGCGGATTTGAGCAGAGCTAATTTGGAAAAAGCAAATTTAACTAAAGCTAAATTAGCGGGCTGCAACTTATTTCGCTCTCGCTTGGTCGATCTGTCGGAAGCTGAGTGCGATCGCACTACTATCGGGCCCGAAGGATATTGATGATTCCGAGCGCTTAGTCTAGCGCGATCGGCTTAATTGGTCGTGAAGCGTAGCTATCCCGTAGGGAATCGCCCTTTTTAAAATTTCTTAACATCTCTCGACACGGCAGAAAATGTGAGTTACAGTCGTAGAGAACTTATCGCTCCGCAAGATTGACAATAAACAACACATTTTTCCAGCGGAAAACAGGCTAAATTTTATGAATTCTCCTGACAAAAAATCCAGAGAACTCCGGCACAAAGAACAAGAACTGCGGAAGCGCGAACAAGAAATTAGGCTCCGCGAACTAGAAGCAGAAATTGACCGATCAGTACCCGAATTTATAACAAGTAAGTACCAAGAACCAGATAGCCAAGTTAACGGCAAACTCAAACAATGGCGCAGAAAAATTATAGCAGCCGCTCAATTTACAGGCATTGTCATTGCTGTTATCGTTGCCGTTCGCATAGCATCTTGGCTGGCAGCCGCGCTGATAGTTGGAGGCATTGCTTCGATCGCTTACAAAATATTTTTCCAAGAAGACAGAAGTTGAAAAACCTCACCAGCAAACTCTCAGGAAATACTCATGAATCTTAAAGTCGAAACTAGCAACTTTCTCAACGATTTAGAGCGAGTAGCCGCAGTCCGCCGAGAAATTGCCGATCGCCTCAGCAACATCGCCACAGCCATCAATCAATCAGAATTAGCCGGAGCCGAAGCATCGGGAAAACTCGGTTTAGAAACTGACAGCGCCGACATCAATCTCGCCAGTAAAAACTTGCGCCAAGGAGTCTTTCGGCTGCTAGTTTTAGGCGACATGAAACGCGGCAAAAGCACTTTTCTCAATGCCTTGATCGGCGAAAACTTACTACCCAGCGATGTAAATCCCTGTACAGCTTTGCTGACGATTTTGCGCTACGGTTCAGAAAAAAAAGTTACCGTGTATTTCAATGACGGTAAAAGCCCCAAACAGCTCGATTTTAAAAGTTTTAAACAGAACTACACAATTGACCCCGCTGAGGCAAAACGCCTAGAAGCAGAAAATAAACCAGCATTTCCCGATATCGACTGCGCCGTAGTAGAATATCCCTTACCTTTGTTAGAAAAAGGCATAGAAATAGTAGACAGTCCCGGACTGAACGATACAGAAGCCCGCAACGAATTATCTCTCGGTTACATCAACAACTGCCACGCTATTTTATTTGTGCTCAGGGCAACTCAGCCTTGCACAATGGGTGAAAGACGTTATTTAGAAAATTACATCAAAAATCGCGGATTGAGCGTTTTCTTTCTGATCAATGCTTGGGATCAGGTGCGGGAAAGTTTGATTGACCCGGACGATCCTGAAGAATTGGCAGAAGCAGAAGGGTAACTGC
>JAICRN010000374.1 GCA_025937335.1 Microcoleus sp. TY_ISSM_2_bin.22 | reverse complement strand
CGCGGCGGTGAACTGTTGCTAAGATAGTTCGATATTTGCTCCAATCTAAATTGGGAATGTTGCATTCTGGTTCGCGTTTGGCGACAGAAAGCAAAGCATCGATTACTGTGTTGCCTGTACGGTGAATTTCTCCCAAAACGCCCGATCGCCCTAAATTCTCCGCAGCCAGCTCTGTCGGGGCAAAATGCAGCCGCGTGAGCTGAGATATCAACCGTCGGTTAGCCTCTTCCGGGTAAGGATTGAACACGTCGTCTGTCCGCAATCCGGCTTCTACGTGACCTACGGGTATTTTCTGGTAAAATGCAGCCAAAGCAGCGGCAAACGCTGTCGTTGTATCGCCCTGAACTAACACGATGTGGGGCTGCAATTCTTTAAACAAAGCTTCCAAACCCTGCAAACTCCGGGAAGTAATATCCGTCAAGGTTTGCTGGTGCTGCATAATTGCTAAATCCCGATCGGCTTTTAGATCGAACATTCGCATTACTTGCTCGACCATTTCTCGGTGCTGACCTGTTAAAATTACTTGGGTGTCAAATGTTGGCGAACTTTTGAACAGTTGAATTACTGGGGCTAGTTTAATCGCTTCCGGGCGAGTTCCTAAGACGATGCAAACGCGGTGAGTGGCTTCGGGCATGGTAAAATTAGGTGTAAGTTTATTCATATTGCCGTGTTGGTGGGGGCGGGTTTTGGAGATTGTGGGTTTTAGGCAATTATTGTCGGTGAAACCAGCCCTTACATCGCTCTGCCGCCCAAGTGGGGGCGGGTTTTGGAGATGGTCGGTTTTAGGCAATTATTGTCGGTGAAACCAGCCCCTACAGGATTATTGAGATTAGTACATTTTTGTTAATTGCTTATGCCCTATCGTTACATTCTATTTTACAAACCTTATGATGTTTTAACTCAATTTACTGATAACTCCAGCGAAACTAAACGCAGCACTCTCAAAGACTATATTCCTATTCCTAACATTTATGCAGTAGGAAGACTCGATCGCGATAGTGAAGGTTTGTTGCTGCTAACCGATGACGGACAAATGCAGCACCGCCTCAGTGACCCTTCATTCGCTCATCCCCGCACTTACTGGGTGCAAGTGGAACGAATTCCCGATGCAAATGCGATCGCAGCTTTGCAGACAGGTGTCACAATTCAAGATTATCGGACTCGATCGGCAAAAGTGCAATTATTGTTAGAAGAACCACCTTTGCCGCCCCGCGAACCGCCGATTAGATTTCGCAAAAACGTGCCTACAGCTTGGCTGGAAATGACCCTCACAGAAGGCCGCAACCGCCAAGTGCGCCGGATGACCGCAGCAGTAGGGTTTCCAACGCTGCGGCTGGTCAGGTGTGCGATCGGGCATTTGCGTCTCGAAGGTCTCAAACCCGGTGAATGGCGCGAACTAACTCAAGCTGATTTTAGATTTTAGATTTTAGATTTTAGATTGGGGAATTACTGTCAACCGTCTTGACGGTTAGGAGATTCTTGATAGCTGAAACTATTACTGTGGCTGCATTTCCCTTCTTCATTCTTCCTTCTTGCTTCTGCTTACTTGCTCGGCGGCAAAATAAAACTATCCTTTCCATCCTTATCTTTTTGCACCTGAGCTCCCAACTTGACAAGAGCTTGTTTCGCCCTTTGACGCACCAACTTATCAGTTGTTTGATAATAAATCGTACTCCAAGCAGTAAACCGCACCGGCACGCTATCGGGATCTCGGCGCAAATACTCAGCAGTTGCTCGAAATATCGGCGCCAATTTCGCCCCTTCCGGGCTTCCTTCCACCCAATCAGCGGCCATTTCGTGGGAGCGAATTGACTCGGGAATATCCCCCAACAGCAGCAACTCATCAAGACCTTTAGTTCGCCACACTATCCACGATTGGGAATGAATTTGCGGCGAAAGGGAAAGGGCGCTAGTACCCCGCTCAATCAACTCAACAGCAGTTTCAGGCTTTCCCTGATAAAAAGAAATAGCTGTGGAAAGAAACAGGTAAATGTCAGCCCACCTCGGGTCGCGCCGCGTAACTATGTCAAAATAATCTTGGCTCAAATTGTAGCCCGTCACATCTCGCGCTTCGTCGTCGCCAAAATATTGCAAAAATTTGAGAAATGTCCAATCTGCAATTAAATTGTCAAAGCCAAAACTAGGGAGAGTTTTGAGCATTTTCAGCCGCAGGGCTTCTTGCTGCGCTTCTTGCTGTGCGGCTTGCTTGAAACTGGCAGCAGACATTGCAGAGAGGGGTTTTTGCCCCTGAACGCCAACAGATGGCATTCCGCCCAACTCCCCGCTCGACTGCATGGCGACGACCCCTGCCAGCGCTGCTAAACCGATAAATCCATTAACTAGCAGGCTCAACCACTTACGCGAAAATTGTTCGATTTTAGCTTCCACGGCACTTTTAAATCCAAGTTTTAAATTAAGTTTATTGAAAGAGAGTAATAATTGGTTGGCGATCGACAATGAATCTCGTTAAACTGTCCAAAGGGATGGTGGAGCCTCCACACAATAGTTTAAGTAGTAGTTTGAGATTTTTTAGCAATATAAAATCTCAAATCAAAAATCTAAAATCGAATTGAGCCAAATTCAATGAATCAAGCCCGCAGACGCTTTTCTAAGTTACAGGCAGCCCTGTTCAGTGGGGCGATGGCAACAACCGCTTCGATATCTTTACTCGTTCCCGGCCTGAGTCAATCAGTCCGCGCCGAGCTTCAAGATAGCCCCAAAGCTGTCTTAGACGAAGCTTGGCAAATTGTGAACCGAGAGTATGTTGATGGCAGCTTTAACAAGACTGACTGGCAAGTAACCCGCCAAGAATTGCTCAGCAAAAATTATACCTCTCGCGAAGCTGCCTACACCGCCCTCCGCAAAGCCCTAGAGAAATTAAACGACCCCTACACGCGCTTCATGGACCCGAAGCAGTACGAAGCGCTGACGAATCAGACCTCCGGGGAACTGACAGGGGTGGGGATGAGGCTGGAAGAAAACGAGAAAACCAAAGCGATTACTGTAGTCGAGCCGATGGAAAATTCCCCGGCCCTGAAGGCAGGGATTCAAGCGGGCGATACGATTTTGGTGATTGACGGCAAAGCTACCAAAGGCATGACTGTCTCGGATGCGGCTCAGATAATTCGGGGTGCTGAAGGCACGAAAGTCACGCTGCGGATTGCTCGCGAGGGCAAAAGCGAGTTTGATATCACTCTGACTAGGGCGAGAATTGAGGTAGCAGCGGTTCGCTACAGCCTCAAGAATGAAGGCGGTCAGAATGTCGGTTACATCCGCTTGCAAGAGTTTAGTTCCCACGCAGGAGAACAAATGCAGGCGGCGATTAAAAAGCTCTCGGATCAGAAAGCTGACGCTTTTGTGCTGGATTTGCGGGGCAATCCCGGCGGCTTGCTGCGAGTGAGCATTGATATCGCTCGGATGTGGATGGATACGGGGGCGATCGTCCGCACAGTCGATCGCGCGGGCGATTCTCAGGAAATGCGCGCAAACCGCACTGCAATCACTGACAAACCTTTGGTGGTGCTCGTGGACGATAACTCGGCCAGCGCCAGCGAGATTTTGGCCGGTGCTCTGAAGGACAACAAGCGCGCAACTGTGATCGGCGGCCAAACTTTTGGCAAAGCTTTGGTGCAGTCGGTGCATTCTTTGGCTGACGGTTCGGGATTGGCGGTGACGATCGCTCACTACTATACCCCGAACGGTACGGATATCAGTCAGAAGGGGGTTACTCCCGATGTCAAAGTCGAAGTCACAGACGAACAAAAGTTGAAATTAGCTAACAAACCGATGTTGGTTGCGACTAAGGACGATCCTTGCTACGCGCAGGCGATCGCACTTTTGCGAACTACCGCTTCGTCTCCCCGTCCCGTTGCTGGTAATGAGGCTCTTGTTCCTCAGAAGTAGTTGAAACCGTAAGTTATTAACAATTAGCTTTAAGATGAAACCCGCACCAGCGGGTTTTGTTTTGGTAATTTGAATTTAAATATAGCAATCGCCTTGGCGGTTATGGCATAAACTGGAAGTAGTGCTTTTTGCTGGGGAGCGATTCCCTAGGGGAGGCTTCGCTAACGCAGGACTCATGCCCCAACCTTTATATGGTATACTACTCGACTTAGTACGCTAAAACTTTAAAATCGGTAAATTATTATGGATCTCAATCCAGCTTATGCTTCTGTAGGGAGCTTATTTGAAAATAAGCCGATGTTTTTTATTCCCAAGTATCAAAGAGCATATGCTTGGGAGACAGAATCCATAAAAGATTTTATTAATGATTTAAAAACTTGCTTTTTAAAGCGGAAAGGCCAAGCTCCTATTAACCATTTTTGGGGAGGTATTCTAAGTGTAGAGTATCCTGTTCAAGGTGTAGTAAAGCAACACGAATATGAAATTATAGATGGGCAACAAAGAGCAGCCACTTTTACAATTCTTATGGCCTGTATTGTAAAGATGTACAAGGAATTGCTCGATGAAGCCACAAGTTCAGGAGACACAACAAATGAATTCGTTCTCAAAAAGCGAATTGAAGATTTCTCTAACAGATTTATAGAGTTTAAGCAAGAAGTACAAAGAGTTACTACAACAGTCGAAGTTTTAAAACTATCAAAATCAGATCATATTTTTTATAGACACTTAATCAGAGAGAAAAATCCATCGCCGTTAAGAGATTCTCACAAAAAGTTACTGGAGGCATACAAAAGCATATCTCAGGCAATTCAAGAAATGATAGATACGTCCAATCTAGTAAGTAAGATGGACGACCTTGAGGTGATTCAGCACATTATAGACCAGGACTTTACTGTGTTACAGGTTACGAAAGACAAAAAAGATGCTTTCAGGCTATTTCAAATTATTAATGACAGAGGTACGAGTTTAACGGAGGGAGATTTGCTCCGAGCAAAAACATTAGAAATATTAGAAGGATTTAGGTCTGAGCAAAATAGTGTGGAAGATTTATGGGATAAAATTCTTTCCGATCACCCTAATAAAACTGCCAACTATCTTCACTGGATTTATGAATCAAATAAGGGAAAAAGAGCACCACAAAACGCTTTATTTGATAATTTTATTGATGCTTTTTTTCCGCAACGTAAAAAAAACTCAAACTTAACAGAAACTGACGCCAAGGAAATTTATAAAACATTAGGTGATATAGAGAAAGATATTATAAAGTGCAGAAAATTGGAAAATGGAGAGTGGCTTTATTCAGATCAGCAGTCTATAACAGGATGGGAAAAAAACCGTCTAAATCTTCTCTTGAAAGAGTTAGATCGTACATTATCTATACCTTTGCTTTTGGCAGCATCGCAACTGAAACCTCAAAATTTTTCTCAAATTGTACAAATTATAGAAAATGCTTTCTTCCGTTATAAAATTATATGTAATCAACACGCTACTCCACTTCAAACAATCTATCGCGAAGAAGCAATTTTAATTAGAAAAGATCCTGCCAACTACCAACTCACAAGTTTGGAGCAAAAGCTACGGAATTTAATAAATAAAAGAGCTTCTGATCACGCCTTTAAATCAAACCTTGACTTGCTTGAGTACAAAGAGAGTGGAGGTGGTAGCAATAAACCGCTCAAGTATTTTTTGCTAACTGCCGAGTATTATTACGAGTGGTTTAAGCAGGGGGCTGTTGGAGTTCCTAATTGCTGTGACAAGACTAGGGTATATGACTTTGCCAGTACCTCTATCGAGCATATATATCCACAAAATGCGACAAGTGGTAGTAGTGTATTTGACTCGAGTTTGGAGCCTTTCAAGCATTCACTAGGAAATTTGACAATTTTAGATCCCGCTTTAAATGGGATGGGAGATAATGATGCTTTTGTAACAAAGAAGCCCATTTATAAAAAATCTTCAGTCTTTTTAACCAAAGATGTGATTGGGGAAAAAGCAGCTT
>JAICRN010000195.1 GCA_025937335.1 Microcoleus sp. TY_ISSM_2_bin.22 | reverse complement strand
TGCATTTTCCCCGTCCCTCAACACTCGTTAACTAATATTTTTGTTGCCGATCTCGATCTCATGTGATTTCTGCTGAATCTTAGCGCGCTAATAGCGCAAATCGTTCTTCGGGAATCACCAGCTCGCTCTCGGAACTTACCTCTTCTATAACCCGCAGCACGTAGCAGGGAATTTTGTCCGATAAAATAGCACTTGCCACCGCACCAGTGTGAATTTCTAATACTGCTTCAGCAGCAGCTTCAAACATCAGTCGCTGTCCCGGAAACATCACTCTTTCAAAGTACCAATTAGGAATGTTTTCAATCCGAACTACCTGAGTTAGGCTGGTAACATTTGCGTAATAGCACAGAATTTTGTTGTTACCTTTAGAAGATAGCTGATCTGACATTTGAAAAATCTCCACACTCTTTCAAAAACTTACTCAGACTTGGTTTGGCTTGTTAGCAATAATTGCGAGTTTGGCTCTTGACAAAATGAGCGACTTATTTTTGTGGTGTTGTTCGAGAGCGCAAATCACATCCTCAGTTATTGATTTTTTTATCATTTATTTCTCCTGCCAACACTTAAATGAATTGCACAGAAACCAGGTTTTTCCAGGTGAAAAAAACCGGTTTGTTTGGTATACAGTGCGTAACTCCTGACTTATTCAGGTTGGTTGTGCTGTCGCACCACTTAATAGAAAGTACAGTTACTGACCGGAACCTCTCT
Organism: Microcoleus sp. TY_ISSM_2_bin.22; assembly: GCA_025937335.1. GTDB lineage: Bacteria > Cyanobacteriota > Cyanobacteriia > Cyanobacteriales > Microcoleaceae > Microcoleus. The sequence continues at coordinate 8,006 of JAICRN010000195.1, read as the reverse complement.
GACAACAAGTTTGTTGTTTGCCAGCGGGATGCTGCTGAGAGTGCGATCGACTTTCAACTCAAGAGCTTGAAGTAAAGATTATCTAAAAAATATGAGGAAATTATGAAGAGAATCATTTTTTTTGATGAATATACTTTGGCCGAAGCACAAACTGCAACTCTTAGGCAGAAACCGGGGTTTTTACTAAAAAACTTGGCTGAATTCGCGAGTGCGGGTTAAAAAACCCGGTTTCTGAGGCAAGCGCGGGTAATTGCTGAATTAGCACAAACCGGGTTGTTGACCAAAAACTTTGCTGCATCTGAGATCTCGGGTTAAAAAACCGGATTTATTGAGGCAAGTCTGCGTAACTTGTACAGCATTTATTCTGCGTGTAAATATGTTAGTAGCCGATCGACTTTGCGAGAAACAAAAAACCCCGAGTCCATGAGGCGAGCTCTGGAACTTCTAAGAAATCAGCGTTTCAAGCAATACCGCTTCAGTAAAATAGAGCTACATATATATTGTAGCCGAGCATCTACAGGCAAACGGTAATGTCTTGTCATTAGAGAGATATGGGACTTTTAATCATTGGTATAAGAGAGATAATTGTAGCAAAACTTTTTTGAGGTGGTATAACAAATCCTCCGATCGCATTTTAGCCCAGTTTAAAGCAACGGTTCCCAACCCAGAATTTCCGCCACTTGCTGTGCCAAACTCAAAGGATCGAAAGGCTTTGCAATCACCCCTGCTACCCCCAAATCAGCAAATTCGCTCAAATCCATCGCCTGCACCTTAGCCGTCAGGAAAATCACCGGAATCCCCCGAGTAGCCTCATTGTTTTGCAGCAAACCAAACAGAGTAAGTCCGTCTATATCCGGCATCATCACATCTAACAGAATAGCGTCAGGGAGTTGAGTTTCAGCTAAAAGCAATCCTTGCCTGCCGAAGGGGGCGCTTAGTACCGTCCAGCCGCCTAAATGTTCCAGACAGGCCTGAATCACGCTGCAGAGATTTTTTTCATCATCGATTACCAAAATGCGTTTTGCTGACATAATTAAAACTCAAATTTTAAATTAATAATGGTAAACTGAAAAAGGAGTTATGCACCCTGGCTCATCAACCCGCTTTATTCACAGATATAGCAGCAGGAAGAAGCAATACAATTAAGAGTTTCAGCAATTAAAAACTTCCTAATCGTCTGGAACGGTTGCTATATTTTGCCGCTCACCTACTTAAACCGAAAACAGAAAAATCGAAATATAGTCCTCCCAAACTCATACTCCCCGCGTGCGTTGTGAGGAAGGTTAACTTTCGCACTCTCTTAATGAAAGCAATCTCAAAACTCCAAACTTTTGCCCCCTTAGCTTTCCAACAGTCCAGGCACTGTGAAATAGAAACTGCTGCCTTCTGAGACAACACTTTCGGCCCAAATTCTGCCGCCGTGCTGCTGCACGATGGTGCGACAGATAGCCAAACCCAAACCCGTACCTCCTTTTTGGCGGGAGTCAGAAGCATCGACCTGTTGAAACCGTCCAAAGATAGTTTCTAGTTTATCTGGAGGAATCCCCCGCCCTCGATCTTTGACTTCAAATAAAACCCCTGAAGCGTAGCTATCCCGTAGGGAATCGCCCAAATCTTCAACCCTGACAGTTACTGTACTCCCTGGAGCCGAGAATTTAATCGCATTGCTCAACAAATTTACCAGCAGTTGAACGATTCTGTCGGGGTCAGCCCAAATTTGGGCTGTTTCCGGCAAAATCGACAAATCAATGTTATTTTCCGCAGCCAAAGAAAGTACAGCTTCTGCAGACTTCCGCATCAAAACCTGGGCATCGCACCACTGCTTGACGAGGATAACTTGGCTCGAATCGAGCCGCTCTAAGTCGAGAATATCGTTGACCAAACGCACTAACCGTTCGGTATCGCTGGAAGCGATTTCTAACATCTGTTTGGCAGTTTCCGGTTTACTTTTCAGTACCCCAGCCGCCAGCAAACCTAAAGAACCGCGAATCGAGGCAAGTGGCGTTCGCAGTTCGTGGCTGACAATCGAAATAAACTCATTTTTCATTTTTTCAATTGCCAGACTTTCTGTGATATCTGTGACTGTGCCGACGTGACCAATTAGTTGAGATCTGTCGGAAAAAATTGGAGCTGTTTTAAGCCGGCAAAACCGGATGGTTCCGTCTCGCTGGCTGTGGCGAAATTCGCAGGAAAATTCCCCATCTAGCGATTGCGATTGGGACCACTTAGACAGAATTAGTTTGAGGTCTTCGCGGTGAACAAACCGCATCCAGCCGTTTCCTAAAGCGGCTGCCGGTGTGAAGCCGCCAATTGCTTGACAGCGGGGATTTGTATAGGTACATTTCCCCTCAGCATCGATTTTGAAAATGCCGACGGGGGAACTCTCGCTCAGAGAGCGAAATAAAGCTTCGCTTTCCCGCAGTTCTGCTTGAGAGCTTTCTAGTTCTCTGGTTCGCTGCAAAACTCGCATTTCTAACCGTTCGTTGAGCTGTTGGAGGGCGGCTTCAGCAAGTTTGCGATCGCTAATATCGCGGTGCACGGATACCCAGTGGGTAAACTCACCATTTTCGTCCGCTATGGGCACAATGCTCATTTCTACCCAAAATTCCGTCCCGTCTTTGCGGTAATTGATCGTGTCAACTCGCAGCGGCTGCCAAGTTTTCAAAGCTGTCCGAATTCGATCGAGACTGGCGCGGTCTGTTTTTTGTCCTTGCAAGATTCGCGGCGTTTTGCCCACAACTTCTTCTAGCGTATAGCCGGTCATCCGCGTGAAAGCTGGGTTGACATAAAGAATTCGCGGGCCCGGTTCCTCAATCGGTTCAGCTTCGGTAATTAACACGGCGTCGTTAGTGGTGGTGACTGCTGATTCCAACAGGCGCAACTCTAATTCTCTAGCTTTGCGATCGGTAATTTCTGTAATTGTCCCCACCATCCGCACTGCATCGCCTGCTTTGTTGTAAAAAAACTTACCTTTCCCCTCAATCCAGTGAATGCTGCCGTCGGGCCAAACCACGCGGTATTCGTGATAGTAATCCGATTGCTGGGCGATCGCCTGATTTATAGCATTCTGAATACTGTTTAAATCTTCTGGGTGAACGCAAGCTACAAACATTTGATAAGTTCCGTCAAAAGTTGCCTGGGCCAACCCAAATAACTCTTCGTGTTCCCTCGACCAAACAATGCGATTTTTCTGCAAGTCCCAGTCCCAAAATCCGATTTTGGTAGCGGACAAAGCTAAGCTAAGCTGCTGATTGGTTTTCCGCAACTCCATGCTAGTAATCGCCACTCGAAGTTCTCGGACTATTTCGATTTCGCACGGCTGCCAAGGCAAGGATTTTGACCTCACAGTTTCTTGCCACAACTCAAAGGAATTGCGAGGAGACCTCAGCCTGCTGCCATCCGGTTTTAATTTAATTGACCACTCTAGTTCACCTGCCCAGTTGATAGTTTGAATTAATTCGGGACGGAACCACAAAATATAATTATTTTTTATTTCGGATATGGTAACCACCAGCAAACCGCTAGCAACTTCTTTAAACTTCTCGGATGGCGGATACACTTTTGAGAGAAAATCTGTATGATAAATATCATTATTTGTTTGATTTTTTATCCAAGCAATTAAGTTTTTGATTTCTACCAAGTCCGGGGTTTTGCCGATCGTTGTTAAATTTTCATTGTCACACACAGCTCCACCGTTAGCACCCACTAAGGTCAGCAATTCATCTCGGGATTTAAGTAAACCTTCTACAAAGGATTGTTTTTGAGAAACATTCGTGACAAATTTATGACAAAGTTCTTTTAAATTAATTGCATATTCCCGGTCTTCGTCATCTTGTTTGTAGCTGACTTCTAGATTCACAAACTTTGCTAGCAGTTCGCAAGCCGTTCTTGTTTCGTAGTTAACGTACTTTGGTGTTGGGTGGTGACAGGCGACCAATCTCCAGAGTTTTTTATCTTTAATTAAAGCCAGGGTCATGCTTGCGGCAACGTTCATGTTTTTGAGATATTGAACGTGGCAAGGGGAAACTGTTCTCAACAAAGAGAAGCCCAAATCTAGGGGGCGACCGGTCAGCGGATTGCACTCAGGAATTAGTTCTACAGGCTGACAGTTAATATCGGGAATAAACCGAATTAGATTCATGCTGAACAGGTTTCTTGCCTGGGGGGGGATATCGGCAGCCGGATAGTGCAGTCCCAGTAAAGAAGGCAAACTTTCTACTTTGTCTTCGGCGACAACTTCCCCCGCACCTGTGGCATCAAATTGATAGACGATCGCCCGATCGAAACCGATCATCCTCCGCACTTCTTCTACTGCTGTCTGACACAGCACTTGCAGGTTGGGTGTTTTGTGGATTTTGTCGATCGGCTCTTGGACTAAATGATAGCAATTAAAACTATCGCTAGCTTTTGGGGAAACAACCGACTCTAATTCAACAATTAATGCTGAACTAGATTGATGCAGCGTTCCATGAAAAAAAGACTGGCGGTTTTGACTTTTGAAGGATAATCTGATATCGTTAGAGTGATGACTGTTGTCAAATAAAGCTTTTTCTATAGCCTCTATTTCCTCAGCCTCGACAAATTCATGTAAAAATTTGCCCAAAAGTTCGTCGGGGTAAATGCCGAGAGCTTCAAAAGTATTGTTGCTAACTTGCAAAATTTTCAACACAGGACATTCCAGCACCAAAAGGATGCCGTGAGGTTGAATCGAAGCCGGGGCGTAAATTATTTCGCAGTTGCTGTCATTGAGACTGCCTGTGTCTGAGGGAAATACCATTGCTTTCCTATGATTAATACTTCTCTAAATTAGTCTATGTTCTTGATGACGGGCAAACATCAATCAACGCCACCAAGTCCGAATCACACAATCAAACAATCCCAAGTCTTGGCTAAGGCTTCCCGATCTATTTCGGACACGCACTGCATATTTCCTCCTAGTTATACGAGTTTAAAAAAAGAATACAACTGTAAGTCAGCGATCGAAACCCATATCTCATCAGTCATTCCCAATGCTTCAATTTTTAAATTATTTAATTTGTTAAATCTAAAATGGATTAACGCTGTGCCTGAGCCAGTCTGTTCCTCAGTTGAGTTCGCTCCAAACGATTCAGGAGGCGAGCAATTAATTCCGGTTGCACGATCGGCTTGTTCACGTAGTCGTCAGCACCTGCGACAAACATTTGGCGCACTGTTTCCGACTCGGAATGAGCAGTCAAAAATAGCACGGGGAGCTTGCTCCAGCGCACATCGTTGCGAACTGCCAAACACAGCTCGATACCGCTGTAACCGGGCATCTCCACATCTAAAATTAGCAAATCCGGACAAGTGGTTTCGAGTACCTCCCAGAAATTTTCGGGATCGTCCAATGTTGTTACTTGAAATCCCCAAGGTTTTAGAATCACTTGAAGTGCAGCCAATAGATGCACGTCATCGTCTACCACCATAACTTTAGCTTCAGCAGGGCCAGTCTGGTCGATTAGCTGGGCGACTGCTTTGAGTATATCTGCTGGGGGCATAGATTTGTGTAAAAAGCCGGAAGCTCCCAAACGAGCAACTTCTATTCGATCGCTCAATTGATTGTGCCCGCTAAAAACCATCACCGGAATTTCGGGCTTTTCACTGCGGAGTTCGGCTAAGAGAGAAAGTCCGTTTTCCTGAGATCTGGAAAATGTCAAATCCAGCAAAATCGCGTCAGGAGGCTGTTGAGAAATCGCATTTCTTGCCGCTTGCGGAGAGTTGGCGACTTCTATCTGAAAGTCGGAACCGGATGCTACTTTTTTCAGTCGATCGCTCCCAGAAGTATCATCATCAACAATCAGCATTCGGCGCTTTTGGGAAACCGCAGGAACTAAATCGCCTTCTGGTTCGGGCGACGGGCGATCGAATATCTGTTTGAGCTTATGCAGAAATCCCTCAATTTGCCGATCCGTCCCCGGTTTCAAGATGTTTTCCGCCTTGAACAAATGTTCTATCTGGCGCGCAACTTCCGAACCTTTCGGCAGGCCTAACGTGCCCAACGAACCGACTAATTTGTGAGCTTGAGCCTGGGCTTCCTGGCGCAGTTCGCCCTCCAAGCTTCCGCTTTTCAGTTGAGCGATCGCGCGCTCGAATACCGCCACTTTTTCTAGAAAATTAGCTTTTAAATTCCCCCGCATTTGGGCAACCACACTCATGACTTTGAGGCGGCGTTCGTCATTGTTTAATTCCCGGCTATACCCGCTAGATTCAGCAGATAAAGTCTCTGGATTTTTAGCAGTTTTTGCCGTTTCCTGCACAACTTTTTGGTTTTCAATATCCTCCGGCAGACTTTTGAGCCGATAGCCCAATCCATACACGGTTTCCACTAAATCTACAGTCATCCCGGCTGCTTTCAGCTTCTGCCGCAGCCCCTTGATGTGAGCGGTAACGGCTTCTTCTTGAGGAAATTCGCCGGCCGACCAAATGCGATCGAGGATGGCGCTGCGACTGAAAATGCGCCGGGGATTTCTCAGGAAAAGTTCTAGCAAATTGTACTCTTTGGGAGTCAAGTGCAGCACTTTTTCCCCATAAGTTACTTCCGTAGTGTCCGGGTTGACTTGCAGTTTTTCCCAGCTCAAATTTGTACTCGACAAAGTTGCCTTACCCCGGCGCAGCAAAGCCCGAACTCGAGCGATTAATTCTTCGAGATTAAAGGGTTTGACCACATAATCGTCTGCACCCGCTTCTAAACCTTGGACTCGATCGTTGCTGCTATCTAGCGCTGTCAGCAGTAAAATCGGCATTTGGCAGCCGGACGATCGCAATTTCCGACACAAACTAATGCCGTCGAGTTTAGGAATCAGCACATCCAGAACAATCAGGTCGTAATCGTATGCCTGCACCAACTGCAAGGCTGTTTCACCGTCTGCTGCAGCATTAACATTGTAATTGTGAGAGTTCAGCGCTTGGGTAAGCAAACTGACTGTAATTGTGTCGTCTTCTACCAGCAGAATTTTCATAAGCGTAACCTGTTGTTTAATCTATTTTAGTGACTGACTTGTTGTCGAATTATTGGGATAGTTAAATAACCTTATTCCTAGTTTATTTGAAATTTTCCCACCCTCAGTCTAACAAATAGTATTTTTGAATATAGTGTAATGGTAAATTATTATTATATTTTTTTACCTGTCCCAATGTTTCATCAAATTCTCCAGGGTACTTTATGGCTTTTTTGACTTCAGCGCCTGCTGAATTTTTTGAATCAAATATTGCGATGAATCTTGTTGCTGAACCATGTGTTCCAACTCAGAAACCGCGACTTCAGCGTTTTTTATATCTTTAACTAAAGAATCAGCAGTAACACTTTTTCTGACTCCCAAAGGTTGTTTGATAGCGGTCTGTGAATTAAAATCTTTTTCCGCTATTAATTCCTCCAACTCTAACAGGGCCATTTCCGCGCGATCGATCTTGATGGTCACGGATTTAGCCACATTCGCACCCGCTCTTGCTGCCTCCGTGAGTTCGTGAACGCGAAGTTTAAACCGGCTGGCAATTTGCTCCATTTGAGTTCCCAATTCAAAAGTTTTACTTGCCAGTCTGCCAATTTCCAGACTCACTTGGCTCAGACCGCTGGGCTGACTTCCCATTTGATTGGTAACTACAGCCACCTGTACTGCTAAATGCCTGACTTGTTCGATCGCCTCCCGGATGGTTCGGGAAGTGCGGTTAACTGTTTCTAAATCATTAGCTATTGCTTTGCCAACGCCCAAAATTTTATCTGTATTGTTGCAAATAGAATTAGCACCTTGAAAAGTAGCTTGAAATGCTTGGCGGCCTTCCGAGGAAATCAGTTTCGCAATCCTCACAAATCGCTGATTCATTTGAGCAATTTCTTCAGCTTGTTTTACCAGTGCCACTTGCTCGAAACTGGGAATTGTCTGCGATTTTTCTGTTTGACGTTGTTGGGATTTTAAAAGCTCATTACATTCTTGAAACTTCGCCTGTTCTTGTTTAATTATCGCCCGATATTTGTGTCTTTCTACTCGGTG
>JAICRN010000159.1 GCA_025937335.1 Microcoleus sp. TY_ISSM_2_bin.22 | reverse complement strand
GACGCCTGTTCTATAAAGGAAGAGACAGGTCTGACGCCTGTTCTACAAAGGAAGAGACAGGTCCGACGCCTGTTCCACAAAGGAAGAGACAGGCCCGACGGCTGTTCCAAAGGAAGAAAAGAAAAGATCGGAAAAGATCACAAAAAAGAATAGAAGAAAAGAGCAAGATTTTACCATTCCTGAGAGAAGTGCTAGATATGCCTAAAGTTGGTTCTTCTCAAAGAGATTAACTGCTAGGATATCTCGAAAGCTAGAGGAACCACCAAATATGTCTGTGCTAGAAACTGCTTGGAAACACGAATTTATCGCTACAAATAACATCAAGCTTCATTGTGTCACTCAAGGCGAAGGCCCGCTGATGTTGATGCTGCACGGATTTCCTGAATTTTGGTATTCTTGGCGGCATCAAATCCCGGAATTTGCATCAGATTACAAAGTTGTCGCTGTGGATCTCAGGGGTTACAACGACAGCGACAAACCTCACGATAAATCTGCTTACGTAATGGCAGAGTTTGTGCAAGATGTCAAGGGAGTTATTCAGGGTTTGGGATACGAAAGTTGCGTCTTAGTTGGTCACGACTGGGGAGGTGCGATCGCCTGGAGTTTTGCTTATGCTTATCCCCAAATGGTGGATAAATTAATTGTGATGAATCTACCGCATCCGGCCAAGTTTGCTGAAGGGCTACGCACTCCCCAACAATTGCTGAAAAGTTGGTACATCTTTTTATTTCAGTTGCCAGTTTTGCCGGAGTTGTTAATTCAGTTGGGCGACTATCAGGCAATTTCTGCTGCTTTGGAAGGTATGGCAGTTGATAAAAGCACTTTTACGCCGGCAGATATCGAAGCTTACAAAGATGCGGCAGCCAAACGGGGCGCTCTGACTGCTACTATCAATTATTACCGCAATATGGCTCGGGGATTTCTCGATCGCCAGAATTGGAGCGTGCTGCAAGTTCCGACGCTGATGATTTGGGGAGAAAATGATGTCGCCCTCGGCAAAGAGTTAACCTATGGAACCGCAGATTACGTCCGGGATTTTCAGATTCATTACATTCCTAATTGCAGCCACTGGGTGCAGCAGGAACAGCCGCAGTTAGTGAATCGCTACATGAGAGATTTTTTGGCAAGTAAGTTCATTTAATATCATATCCAGTTAGATCCGAAGGCTAGTGAGACTACGAGTAGGACGATCGCGATCCACTCGGAAAACGATTATTCCCATGGCAGCAGAGACATTCACCGACTGCTGATGCCCTCCGTAGTGCGCCCGCCGATCTCGCTGGGGTGAAGGCGGTAGATTGCACAGGCATTACGCAGGCACTCAAGTTAGCATCTCAACTTTTTCGCGTTCTAATTTCAATATAAACTCCCAATTTTTTAGAAAAATTTATAAAAAATTAGCAATACAACAATCGCCTAAAAATGATAAAGTGATCTGCAATTTTAGGGTTAAACATCATACTAATACATTTAAAACTTAAGTTGTTTTATTACCCTAATTTTGGGTAACTAAAAATATTGTGCAGTTATAATATTTATCAATTAATTATCATAAACTCTCGATACAACTAGAATAAATACAGGATCGTTAAATATTTAGCTGTAAAAAAACTAATCTTGTCCGGTATAATGGTTGTCAACCTAATACCCGCTCAAAATTTAATTGCTAAATATCAATTTGTTGTAATACAACACAGTTATATATAATTTACAAAATTTAGCAAAAACAATCCATTTTCCCGATACAAGTTTTAAATAAATTCAAAAAAAGTTGATTAAAAATATTGGAGATTTTTCCATGTTTAAATATAACTTTATCTAAAGTTTTTGGATAAAATTTAACATAGTTACAGAATGACTCTATCCCTAAATGTAAAGGGTGAGAATATTCAACACTTATAGGTCGGGAAAAAATGGTAAAGTTTGGCAAGGCAATGCCGGGACTATTTTTAAGAGTCTCAAACAAGCAAATATTCGCCCGGTCGGGAGTATTCGGAATGTTGATAATAGCTGGAATCAGAGTTGGGCGCTGCAACTGAATCCGCCGCGCCATCAAAAAGATTGGAACGAGTGGTGGGAACAGGTTTTTGCTAGGGTTTATGGGCTGAATGTTCGCAATGATTACCGCGTTGATGATTGAGAAATTCACAACGAACCGGACAATCGCGATCGCGGTTGGGGCGGGACTAGGGCTGACTATTTTGAATTGGTTAAGGTGGCAAAAGATGCGATCGACTTTGTTTACAAAACTTATTTGCCCGATCGCACTTAACGCATCCACTGCCAGAAAACCGTAGGTGGCAGCAATTGACCCGCTTTTGCTTTGCAGGAAATACCGAATTAATTATTTCAATACAGTCAATGTCCACAACTAAGATGCAGATATTTCTAACTACACCCGCAAAGCGCGCGGCTGGATGAACGGTAGTGTCCCCGTTAACTCGCAGTTTTGGGTAGGAGAATGGGGAATTTACGGGATTAGGTATAACGATTTATCTTTAGCTTTAAGTTTGATTAAAAATTTGATTAGAGGCTCCCAATTAGGGGATAATTGTATTTACGGCAGTCATCTATTCTGTTTGTAGGACTGGGGAAAGCCCGGACTGCCAGAAGGTTTGCTGGGGCTATCGGGCCAGCGGCGCGCCGGCTACTATGCTTTGCGGATAGGAATTAGAGCTTTGCAGGGCGGGAAAGCTAGCTTTTTTCCTATCACTAACAGTTCTGATTTAATGGCAGTTGCAACTCTCGATTGTAGGAACAATGTTTACTTGCTGGCTGTCAACTATCGAGCAAAATCTTACACTGTTAATGCCGATATTTCGGCTCTGATAAAAACCGGGAATGGTACGGTGCGTGAGTTGAGTTTGAAAGCAATGGATGAGGTTGTTGGCAGCTTAACGCTCAAGGGCGGCAATCCGACTTTTGCGGTGCGGGGAAGAGCGCTATTCTCATTAAGTTCGATCGCCAGAATTGAATCTCAAATCCTAGGGGTCAGAATTGGGATAACATAGAATTAGTTATTATCGGAATTATTTATTTTCTGGCTGTTTCGCTCTCTCCCCGTCTGCTACTCTCCCCCTCTCCCTCTCTCCCCGCTAATTGCACAGTTAAAATACCTAAATCGTCCTGTTGTGATCCCCCTCCTGTCGCTGGTAAATTGTTAGCGTGTAGGTATCTTGCCTCAAACAGAATCCGATCGAGTTCCGTTGAGAGCCAGAAAGTATGGTGCAGTCTAGACAATCGCAGAAATTCTTGCTCGTAAACCCGCAGCAGTTAGGCTAGGCGAGGAATTGCCGGCCAGCCTTCATCTGGGCCCTCTGGCAGATAGCATTGGTTCTGACTTTCAGAACCCGTCCCATGTCAAGATTTGGCACGCAATTAATTTTAAATGCCAAGATGCTGGAAGTAGGGGTGAGTTTAATCGTACAGAAACTTTGAGCGCGCTTGGAAACCTCGCACGCAATGCCTCTGAATCAACCTGCTGCCCGCGATCGGGTTTTTCCAACAAATATCACTCTTATGCCCCCTGATGTTTATTCCCTCCCTCAGTCAGGTCATCAACCGCAATCCCCTCACCGTCACCCCTGAGACGCCTATAGAAAAGGCGATCGAGCTGATGAGCAGCACAGGAGCCAGTTACGTCCTCGTGGTAGAACCGCGCGGGAATTCTCAACTCGGCAATCCCACGAACGGGACTTCCCCGCAATTGGGGGAAAACTCCGGTTTCTACAACGGCGTACCGCCTGCGTTACCGCCATCGCTCAACGGCCTCCATCTCAACGGCTCAAAAGCTCTCTATCCGGGCGGCCAGACGGTGCTGGGGATTTTTACAGCGCGAGATGTCGTACAGCTAAACTCGATCGGCGCTGCTTTGAGGGGATTTGCGATCGAGCAAATCATGATTAGAACCGTAACTGTAGCCCGAGAATCGGAAATTCCCGACTTTTTTGCCTTAGCAAATCTGCTGGAAAAAAATCAGATCGGCCATTTGCCTGTCGTCAGCGACGCTGAAGAACTTGTCGGTTTAATTAGCTCTCAAAGTTTGGTGCAACTGTTGCAGGAAATTGGGGAATCGCCACAAAAAGTCAGTAGCCCTTCGCCACCTGCGGCGGGCTTCGCGTTCCCTCCGCCCCTGCCAATTTTGCATCCGAAATTAGAGCTGCCAGCTCATTTAATTAAACTTTATCAAATCCCTCAAATCGCAGCCTCGCGAATTATTCACGCTCCTGCTACTTCTTCGGTGCGCTATTTGGCGCAACTGATGTTTAGACACAATGTTAGCTATGTATTAATTACTGAAACCCCCGAACAACATTCGACTGGATCTGCTCAAAATTCCAAATTTACAAATCCCAACATTCACAAACTGGTTGGGGTGGTAAGTTCGCGGGACATCGTGCAGTTGCAGGCGCTGGGAAGAGACTCGAACAAAATTAAAGCGGGAGCGATTTGCAACAGTTCGCCGCCGCTAATAAGATCGCACTCTACCCTCGAAGCAGCAGTCGCCCTGCTGCAAAAAAACTACTGTCAGTTGCCTTTATTAGTCATCAACGAAAGCAATCACCCGATCGGGATTATCAATCCTAAAACTATCCTTTTACAAGCGCTGGATTCAAAATCTCTGCATTCTGGCTTGATCGCTTTGCAGCGCCAGCTAGAAGCTAGCAACGCGCAATACAAAAGACTCTCGGCAGAAATACAGATTCCGGCAGCAAATCGCCCCCGAGGTGCAGAAATTTATCAAAACAGTTTCCCCTTGCCCCCTAATCTCCCCCCTGCCGTCAACAATCAGGGGATTTGGGATTGGAATCTCGAAACTGATGAGTTTTTTTATTCAGCCCGATGGCAAGAAATGCTGGGCTACAAAGAAGGGGAAATCTTGAATCGCCGCTCGGAATGGTGGAGCCGCATCCACAGAGATGACATTGAGGGAGTAAAGGCAGCTTTAGAAGATCACTTCGCCCAAAAGACAGCGGATTTTGCAGCAGAATATCGGATGTACTGCAAAGACGGCAGCACTATCTGGGTGCTGAACCGGGGTCAAGTTTTGCGCAGCGCTACTGGCAAACCCCTGCGGGTAGTAGGAACTCATACAGATATTACTCCAAACAAGCAGTTAGAAGTTAAAAGCCGCGAACACGATCGGGATCAATTTCAACTATTTGACTCTTTGAAAGCAACAGTAATTTTCCAGATAGATGCGGCGGGAGTTTGGACATTTCTCAACCACGCTTGGACGGAAATTACACATTTTTCGGTTTCCGAAAGTTTGCAAACTAATTTTTTAGATTGGGTTCATCCAGATGAACGCGCGGAATGTGCAAATTTATTGGAGTCTTTGCTGTCGGGAAAGTCGGAATTTGAACGGCGAGAAGTGCGATTTAAGTACAAGTCGGAGTCGGGGCAAAACTCCTTGGTAATCCACAGTGATGTCGGCTTTGTTTCCGTTGAAATTTTTGCCCAAGTCCGGCGAAATTCCCAAGGCGAAATAGCCGGAATTTTAGGGACTTTGCACGATGTCTGCAACCGCATCGAAGGGGTTGAGGAACTGCGGGAAAGCGAGCGGGCAATTCGATCGCTCTACGAGGTAATGGTGAGCTCCGAAGGCTCTTTTGACGATCGAACGATCCGGTTGCTGGCAATGGGTTGCAGTCAGTTTGGGATGGATATCGGGCTGTTGGGAAGGGTTTTGGGCGATCGCTACGAAGTGATCGCGGCTTATGTACCGGAAGATTTTCCCTTTGGATTTGCTAAGGGAGACGGTTTTGCTTTGAGTAGAACCTTCGAGCGAGAAGTTTTGCGATCGAGCGAACCTATTTCTGTCGAATCAGCCGGCACTACTCAGTGGCGCAACCACCCCGCTTACAGCGTCCGCAAGTTGGAGGCTTTTGTGGGGACTAGGGTAATAGTGCAAGGGCGGATTTTTGGCACTTTGAGCTTTACTTCCCGCACCACTAAATCTCCTTTGAAACCGCTGAATTTTGAAATTTTAAAGTTGATGGGCAATTACATCGGCGCGGAAATTGCCCGCGAAGAGCGAGAGCGAACTTTGCAGCGTCAGTACCAGCGCGTCTTGCTCCTTAAACAAATCACTCAAAAAGTGCGATCGACCTTAGATACTCAAGAAATTTTTCAGACTACCGCCACCCAAATCGGCCGCGTGTTTGGGGTCAATCGCTGTACAATTCATACCTATCTTTCCGAACCTTATCCCCACCTTCCTTGCGTCGCGGAATACTTAGAACCCGGTCACGAATCGGCTTTAGATTTAGAACTTTCTGTCACTTACAACCCCTACACAGAAAAACTACTCGCTGAAGATATAGCCTTGGCCTCTCCCGATGTGTTTGCCGATCCTTTGCTCGAATCTTCGGGGCCGATGTGCCGGCGCATCGGACTAAAATCTATGTTGGCGGTTCGCACTTCCTATCAAGGAGAACCGAATGGAATTATTACTTTGCACCAGTGCGATGCAACTCGCCAGTGGACTCCCGACGAAATTGAACTGTTAGAAGATGTTGCCGCTCAAGTCGGAATTACGTTAGCTCAAGCACAACTTTTAGAAACGGAAGTTCACCGACAGCGACAGTTGGCAGAGCAAAATGAAGCTTTGGAACACGCCCGACAAGCCGCAGAAGTTGCTAACAGAGCTAAGAGCGAATTTTTAGCAACGATGAGTCACGAAATCCGCACTCCGATGAATGCGGTAATCGGGATGACGGGTTTGCTGCTCGATATGGAATTAACTCCTGAACAGCGGGATTTTGTGGAGACAATTCGCACCAGCGGCGATGCTTTGCTAACTATTATTAACGATATCCTAGACTTTTCCAAGATTGAATCGGGAAAAATGGATTTGGAATGCAGCCCCTTCGATCTGCAAAACAGTATAGAAGAAGCTCTGGAATTGCTGGCTCCAAGAGCGTCGGAAAAAGGTTTAGAGTTAGCTTATTTTATAGAGGATTCTGTTCCCAAAAAGATTTTAGGAGATGTCACGAGGCTGCGCCAAATATTGGTAAATTTACTAGGAAATGCAGTTAAGTTTACAGAATCAGGCGAAATAGTGGTCTGCTGTACGGCTAGGCAAATCGAGCCTGTAGCTGCTAAGATTTCGCCGGAAATAATCAATATTCTAGACCCGCAACCGCTAGCAATTAAACAGGGACAGTTGGCAGGTAGGAGACAATACGAGATTCAATTTGCTGTCCAAGATACCGGAATTGGCATTCCGCCAGACCGGATCGATCGCCTGTTTAAAGCTTTTTCGCAGGTGGATGCTTCGACAACCCGACATTACGGCGGCACGGGTTTGGGACTGGCTATCAGCCAGCGTTTGAGCGATCTGATGGGGGGTACAATGTGGGTTGTCAGTCAAGTCGATCCGGGAAGTTCTAAGTCTCAACCTGCAGTTTCTGCGATCGGACAAAGTATCGCAGGAAGGTCGCCTGCAGGATTTGCTCCGCCATCGATATCGGGTTCTGGTTCTATTTTTTATTTCACGGTGATTGCTGAAGCCACGGAGAGCCATGCTGAGGAAAAACGGCCGGAATTTACTGCTGGTAAACGTTTGTTAATTGTTGAGAATCATGCCATTAATCGGCAAGTTTTGATCCGGCAGGCTGAGTCTTGGGGAATGATCCCGATTGCCGTAACTTCTGGTGCTGAGGCTTTGGAAATTATCAAAGAAAACTCGGCGCTCGATTTAGCTATTTTGGCGATGAATCTACCAGATATGGATGGTGTGGCTTTGGCTGTGGAGATGCGAAAACTTGAGCTGAGCAATTTGTTTGGCGGTGACGGGCTAAATCAGAATGCCATCAAAGTTACAAATCCTCGCAAAGTGGCGCTGCCTTTGGTGCTGTTTACTTATTTGAGCAAGGCGGAAGTTTGGAAAAAACTTGAAACTACAGAAGTACATTTTTCTGCTTTTTTAACTAAGCCTCTCAAACAGTCCCAGTTTTATAATGTGTTGCTGCAAGTTTTTGGATATGTTACTGGTCGAAGCGGTAAGGGAGAACTTTCAAATGTGGCTACTTTGACTTCGGGATTGAAGTATTTTGAAAATTCTCAAGAACAGCACCGCGTGCAGCGGACGCCTGCGGTTTTGAGGCAGGTTGCGAGCAATTCGGCCGGACATGATGCAGCTAATTCTAGTCAGATTCGGATTTTGCTTGCTGAGGACAATGTGGTGAACCAAAAAGTCGCTACGCATTTGCTCGACAGGATAGGATATCGCGCCGATATTGCGGCTAATGGGTTGGAGGTTTTGGAGGCGTGCAAGCGGCAATCTTACGATGTTGTGCTGATGGACGTGCAGATGCCGGAGATGGACGGGTTGGAAGCGACGCGCCGGATTTGTCAGGAATGGCCCGCTAACAAGAAGCCGAGAATTATTGCGATGACTGCTAATGCGATGCAGGGCGATCGCGAAAAGTGTATGGAAGCAGGTATGGACGATTATATTACTAAGCCCGTGCGCCGGGAAGAGTTGGCGATCGCCCTGAGCAAGTGCCAACCTCTGGATCGGAGTGAATGGGAGGCAGTTACTGAGCCGAAAAATCCAGATGGGGCTGACAAAGTTGACAGTGGGGGTGCTGGAGATTCGAGCGTTCAACCGGGAGCAGATTCGCCGATTGATTTTCATATTTTGCAGAATCTCCGCGAGCTAGATGATGAGGAAGACCCGGATTTTTTGGGGGAGTTGATTAAGATATATTTGTTAGATGCACCGCAGCATTTAGAAACAATTAAGGAGGCTATTTTTCTCGGCGATGCTGATAGTTTGAAGCTGGCTTCTCACACGCTGAAGTCGAGCAGCGCCAATTTAGGAGCCGTGTCTTTTTCTGAAGTTTGCAAGGAGTTGGAGTATATGGGCCGCGTGGCGGTTGAGTCTGGAGGGGAACAGATTTTTGATACGATTACGGCGCGCGATCGCCTGTTGGAAGCCCAAGCGGAGTGGGAAAAGGTGCGGGCGGCTTTTGAAATTGAACTGAAAACTGGGAAGTTGCGATCGCAAATGGGGTAATTGCTAATGGGTAATTGGTAATTGCCAATTGGGAATTGCCGTTACCGATTACCAGAATAGCTATTTAACTTTCACCTAAATACGCTTTGCGAACAGTTTCATTTGACTGCAAATCGCTAGCAGTACCAGCCACTACAACCTGACCGGTTTGGATGACATAGCCGCGGTGGGCTACACTTAAAGCCATGCGGGCGTTTTGTTCTACCAGTAAAATAGTTGTTCCTTCAGCATTAATATCGCGGACGATCGCAAAAATTTGACTGACTAACATCGGTGCCAATCCCATACTCGGCTCGTCCAATAATAACAAGCGGGGGCGCGACATCAAAGCCCGGGCGATCGCCAGCATTTGCTGTTCGCCGCCGCTGAGAGTGCCCCCTTTTTGGCTAATTCTTTCTCGCAAACGAGGAAATAAATTTAATGCTTTTTCCATATCTGACTTGATACCGAGAGTATCGTTGCGGAGATAAGCACCCATTTCCAAATTTTCTTGCACCGTCATTCGCGGAAAAATCAACCGCCCTTC
>JAICRN010000217.1 GCA_025937335.1 Microcoleus sp. TY_ISSM_2_bin.22 | reverse complement strand
GTCACCTGAGAAATTATAACACTGCTGACTGATCCGCAGAATAATGAGCTGTGAGTTATCAGTTTAAAGTTAAGAGATTTTTAACTCATAACTGATAACTCTGAATCGATCGGCTCAAGCAGAAAGTTCAGTGAATACACCGATGTCGCGAAACTTTTGATACCGGATATCGCGCCGCTGCTGACCAGTAAGCTGTGTCAGTTCTGCTAAGTTTTCTAACAAAGCTTGTTTGAGTATGGACGCAGCTTTGAGGGGATTTGAGTGAGCGCCGCCGATCGGCTCTGGTACTATTTGATCGAGAACGCCGAGGTTTTTCAAATCCCAGGAAGTGATTTTCAGGGCCTCTGCGGCCAAGTTAGCTTTGCCAGCGTCTTTCCAGAGGATGGCCGCACAAGCTTCGGGGGTGGCGACGGTGTAGACGGAATGTTCCAGCATCAGCAGCCGCTCGCCGACACCGATACCCAATGCGCCGCCGGAACCGCCTTCGCCGATGACGGTGCAAATAATGGGAACGTCGAGGCGAAACATTTCTCGGAGGTTGCAGGCGATCGCCTCTCCCTGTCCGAGCTGTTCGGCTTCTAAGCCCGCCCAAGCTCCCGGAGTGTCGATAAACGTGAAAATTGGCATTCCGAAGCGATCGGCGTGTTCCATCAACCGCAGGGCTTTCCGGTAGCCGCCTGGAGCTGCCATACCGAAGTTGCGGGCGATATTGTCTTTAGTGTCGCGCCCTTTTTGATGGCCGATGATGACCGTAGGACGCCCGTCTATGCGGGCAATTCCGCCGACGAGGGCCGGGTCGTCTCCGCCGCGCCGATCGCCGTGAAGCTCGATCCACTCGTCGCTAATTGCCTGAATGTAATCGAGGGTGCTGGGGCGGCGCGGGTGACGGGCGAGTTGCAGCCGCTGCATGGGGGACAAGCTGCTGAAAATCTCTTGTCGCAGTTGGGCGGAACGCGCTTCGAGTTTGCGAATTTCGTCGGTGACATCGACGCTGTTTTCTTCGGCGAGTTGGCGAATCTGGTGAATTCGGGTTTCTAGTTCGGCCAGAGGCTTTTCAAAATCTAAGAGTAGTGGTTTGCGGTCGGGGTTTGCCACGCTGATAATTTCTATAAGGTTTTAAGGTTTTGTCGATCGACTATTTCCCGATCCTACCCTGTCAGGGGATGCTGAAAAAGAGGGGAAGTTTTGAATTTTGAATTTTGAATTTTGCTTTGCTTAGTAACCTGGTTGAAAACCAGAGGCTTGAGCCTCGTTTTTTGCTACACTATTTTTGCTTGCTTCTGATGTTTGCGCGCGTATTACTCCGCGCCGCTCGGCTCCGGACAGCCACAAAAGACCTAACGCTGAACTGTTGGCAAGTCCAATCAGCGACACCCGGGCGATCGATTTCACCTCTACGGAAGCTTTAACAGCCCTGTCTGTATTAGCTGTTGTTGCCGACCATCGAATATCAGAAAAAAGACAAACTTTTGTCGCGAATCCCCCGGGCTGGTTGAGAACTACACACAACTTTTGTTTTCGTGGTGCGATCGGGCATAATGTTAACAGTTAACAGTTAACTCTCTAAAAAAAGTTACTGGTTATTATCAGAAAAACTTTCCTCAATAACCAATAACCACAAAAAAATACATCAAAATGACATTAAAGGTCGGAAACCGTGTTTAATTGAAATCTCGCCGATTTGCTCCATCTTTTCGACAGTAATTTGATTCCGTCCCCAAGAAAAATTGGTATACAATTTTTCAAATTCCAGCAGCATTGATTCGGCAAAACAGGCAAACAACTGTCTGCCCGGCACATCCATATTGACAATCTTCATAATCTTCCACTCAATATCGAGTGAATGCTCCACAATGCCGCCATTGAGTACGTAAATTTCTGGATGGTGAACCTGAGTTGCCAAATTTTTCGGATAGCCACCGTCAATCAATAAACAGGGTTGCTTCAATGTCTTAGGGTCAATTTCTACTCCCTTTGGCATACTGGCTACCCAGACCACTATATCCGCTTGGGGCAGGGCTTCTTCCAAATCCATGATTTTGCCTCGCCCCAATTCCGATTGCAAATCTTGCAATCGTTCTTTGTCGCGGGCAATCAGCAACAATTCTGCTACATTTGTTTTAACATTGAGCCAGCGACACACCGCACTGCCAATATCCCCAGTAGCACCGCAAACCGCTACAGTGGCTTTTGAAAGTTCAATTCCCAATTTTGGGGCTGCTTCTTCTACTTGGCGGCAGAGGATGTAAGCTGTGTGAGTGTTACCGGTAGTGAAGCGTTCAAACTCCAACTTGAGATTGCGAATTTGCTTAATTTGCTGCAAATTGAAAGTCTCAAAAATGATCGAAGAAAAGCCGCCTAAAGCAGTGATGTTAATCCCGTTTTTTTGAGCGTGTGCCATCGCATTAAGGATTTTGCGAGTGGCTGCTTTAATCCGGCGAGTGGCTAGCATTTCTGGGAGAAAACAGGACTCGACATAGCGGCCTTCTATTTTTTGTCCAGTGATGCTTGTTACCGTGATCTGATCAACTATTTGGGGCGGTGCGCTGCACCAAAAATCGAGACCTTGATCGGCATATTCTGGATAGCCCAGCTCGTTAGCTACTGATTGGGCGTGTTCTAAGCTGGTTAAGTGACCGATTAGACCAAACATTAAGTTGTCAAATGAAGGAAGATTGAAGATTGAAGATTGAAAATGGAAGAGGGAAGATGGGAAGATTAAAAATTTATATTTGAAAATGAGGTATCCCATTTTTAATTTTTAATTTTTAATTTTTTTCCCATTCCTTATTTCCTAATTAACTAGGCTGCTAAGCCTTGTGCTGACATCCGCATGATATCGCGGTTGTTAAAGCCTATGTTGCCTAAGGCTTCGCCGTAGGCAATCATAAAGTCTTCGATTAAAGCGTCTTTTTCCATTCCTAAAACCCGGGCATCGTCTGCGACAGCGTTTAGCAGCTTCCAGATGATGGGAAGGTTTTGGCGGTTGGCGGCTTCTAGTTCCGCTTTGGATTCCTCAAAGTGAGCTTGCAGCCAGACTTCCCCAAAATTGAGGTGGCTGTATTCTTCTTTGACGACGCCTTCGGTGATTTTGCGAGCAAAGTCATCGGCGACGGGGATGTAGATGTTGTAAGCTGCGATCGCAAAACACTCAATAATTAGCGATTGAATCAACAAGCAAGTTACAATCTGACCTTGGGCCGCGGCCGTTTGGAAGTTTCTGTGCAGTTCCGAAAAGAACTGCTTGGCAAATGCCATGTCCGGCGTGACTTTAAGATTCCGGCCACAAGCTTGGAAGCCTTTCATGTGGCGGTTCTCCATCTTGGACAAGCCAACTAACTCTGCTTTTTTGTCAGCCAACAGTTCGGCCAGTGTCAGATAATTATCGTGAGCTTCTTGTTCGCCTTCAATCACAATGGCGTTGATGCGGCTGTAAGCATCTTTGTAAGTTTCGGTTTGAAAGTCAATTGTTGGGCTGGCCTCAAGCTGGGGCATAGATATGTAGTCTCCTCATATAAGCTTGTGGGATGTTTGGAAACCCCTTTAAAATTGGGGGTCAGTGACAGTACACTTTACCTTTTTTGAACGCACCCCATCTAAATCAGAGATTATAGCTGAGGATTCTTTCGACAAAGAACTTTTCTTTGACGTTCCGGGAAAAACTGGCGTCCTCAGCGCGTTTGGCGGACTTTTGCCGTCGAACACTCCAGAAAGACTATCGCTAGAATGCTATCTATTTACTAATTACTTGAATTAGTCGTTAGTCGATCTTTTGCCCGGAAATAGATGATAGAAATACGGTCTATGTCTCCACCTTTCAGGGTTTTAGGGTTTTAGGGTACCAACTCTATCTATAACATTATATCCTAATCAGAACTTCCTCCCTAGGTACTCCTTCTTTCCCTCTACGACTATTATGTTGTTGTATGGGAATCTGGGAGGCGATCGGGTTGGAGAACCTCACAGGCTTATTATTTTAGGTTAATTCACAAATTTATGGGTAAATCTTTTGACAGGTCTCAAGCGCTGGAACTGCTGAGTTTTATTTTATTGCTGGCGGGTGCTGCGCTGGTGCTGCTGCCGCTGGCTGCTGTATTTTTGGTTTCAATATCACCATCTGGTGTCGGTGTCAAGACCACAGGCCTGACTTTTGCAAACTATCAGGAGGCTTGGCGACGGGGCAATTTTTTGTTGGCATTCCTTAATTCTACTCTAGTGGCGATCGCAGTAACTGCTTTTCAGGTTGTGACTTCTGCTTTGGCCGGTTATGCCTTGGCCAGGCTGAAGTTTCGCGGGCGACAGGCGATTGTGTTGGGGGTTTTGGCGACGCTGGTAATTCCGTTTCAGCTTTTGGTGATTCCGATTTTCTTGGTTTTGAAGTGGGGCCATCTGCTGAATACTTACGGGGCGCTGATTTTGCCGACGGCGGCTAACGGTTTTGGGATTTTTTTGCTGCGCCAGTATTTTATGACTGTTCCGGTGGAGTTGGAGGAGGCGGCAATGCTGGATGGGGCTAACCGCTGGCAGGTTTTGTGGCAGGTGATGTTGCCTTTGGCGCGCCCTGCTTTGGTGACGCTGTTTTTGTTTACGTTTATTGGGGAGTGGAACGATTTGTTTAAGCCGCTGGTGTTTACGACGCGGCCCGAGTTGCGGACTGTGCAGTTGGTTCTGGCCGAATTTCAGGAACAGTTTACTAGCAGTTGGCAGTTGTTGATGGCGGCGGTGGTAATTGGAACTGTACCGGTGGTGTTGCTGTTTTTGGCCGGTCAGCGGCAGTTTATTCGGGGGATTGCAGCGACGGGGATTAAGAATTGAGTTTGAGATGCTTCGCAATTAAGTTTGTAGTCATTTGTGGAACCATTCTCAAGAACAGGCTTTCCGGCTTGTTCCACCAATACTAAATGTTCTTGTGGAACAGGCCGGAAAGCCTGTTGCTGACATTGGTGCCAGATGCGAGTTTGTAGTCACTCGGCGATTGAAATCGCTACCATACAAACGAAGTCCACTCCAAGCGGACTAAGAGATAAAGGGGATATCAAAGCTGTATTATGGGAATCTATGCAAAAGCTCGGTTTATTTTTATTTGTCCTATCTTTTCTACCGTGGTTGGCAGTCTTATTTGTTGTGCCATTCCTGCCGCTGGACATTGCCCAAAAAACTACTTTATCTGTCGTTCTAGCTGTTGGGGCGGAAGTTTGTTTTTGGATTAGCGTGGTTCTGTTGGGGAAAGAAGTAGTTACCAAATATCGGCGTTATTTGAATCCCCGATATCTTTGGAAAAAACTCAGAAATTTTAACCGCAGATGAACAGGGTTCGACGCCGATAAAGATCCGGGAGATTGGCGTTTATCTGCGGTCAAGGTTGAGCTATTCGCTGAAAATTTGCAAGCGAATAGAGCGTTCTCCATCTCCGAAATCCACTTCAATCTTTTCTCCCGAAAGACTGTCCAAGCATCCCAAAAGCAACCGCAAATTAGGTGTGCTTGCTCCTGTATCCACGTACAATCTATCTGCCAAACTGCCTAAACGCTTCCAAATTGTGTATAGTTTGACTACTGTTTGTTCTAGCTGTGCGGCTTGTTTTACCACGTCAGCGGTGGTTCCTAAACAGCCTACTCGCAAAGATTCTTCTAAGGCCATTTCCATGTCTAAGTGAGACTGATTGAGAGCTTGCACTTGGGCGGCTGCGTCGAGATATTTTGATAAGTTTTTGGCGTCGGAAGTTAGCTGTTTGACAGTATCTACGTCGGGATTTTCTGCTACTTCTTTTTGAATTTCGCTTTGATGAGATGGGGATAGTTTCTCCATTTCTTTGACTAAAGGAGCGAGGTAGCGGGAAGGTAGAGAACCGCTAGATGCTTTTTCTTTGACTTCTTCTGGCAATAAATCTGAGTTCATTGCCATCCATTCGTCGGAGAGTTGTTTGACTTCGCGGCGGGTGATGCGATCGCCATTTGCTGCGGCATCTGTTACCATTTGCTGCACTTGGGGGGATGCTTTGGCGGTTTCTACAAAGGCTCTTTTGCTGAAGTTTCTAATGGAATCTGGGTCTAAATCTCCTTGCTGGATCAGAGTATCGGCACTATTAGCTAATTCTATCAAAGAATAGGCTTGACTTTTGCCAATTTCTCTTTCTTTGAGCCAGTTCAAAAATCCTGTACCGCGTCCTTCGCCACCTTTTTTTTCTCTGTCTCTAACTGTTCGGAGAATGCGTCCCCGCCAAATGTCGGTTTGCAAGTCGAAGCGATCGCACACTTTCCAGGCATTGTCAACCTGATTTTCAAAATCAAAGTCTGGTAGTTGTTCGTCTTCGGGGTCAGGTAATTGGAAATTGATATCGGTAAAGCCGTTGAGGGCTTCTGCAAGTTCTGCGGGATTTAGGGGGACTTCAGCCATTAGGAAAAATTTGTGTAGTGCAACAGCCGGTTTAATTGGTAACTTGCACGGGTTGACAGTTGAGACGCTATATGTAGCGGTAAGGTAGGCAAAATTTACCTACTAATAGAGCTTTTGTGCAAGTCATATCATTATTGCACGATGGGGGGCGATCGGCGAACAGATACCCAAAAACACTCCGGGCACGCCCCTGATGGGACTTGATGCGAGTGCTGGCTGTGGGGGGATTGAGTTAAAGTGAATTAGGATATTATTAGGATGGGATTACCTACTGTACTCGATCGCCAAGTTTGGGAGTATGCTTTTCAGCCTGACTATAATTTAAGTAGCTGAAAACTCAGGTTAATTTATGCCTGCTAAAGATATCTACCACAACGAAGTTAAAAATGCCTTACTCAAAGACGGTTGGACAATTACGGCCGATCCATACTTTATTAAATATGAGGATGCCGAGTTATATGCTGATTTAGCAGCAGAAAAACCGATCGCAGCACAACGTCAGGGACAAAAGATAGTTGTTGAAATTAAGAGCTTTGTTGGGCGATCTCTAATGTATGATTTCCACGGCGCACTCGGTCAATATATGGTCTACAGAAATCTGATTCAACTCACAGAGCCAGAATACAAGCTATATTTAGCAATTGACGATGTTGTCTATAAAAACTTTTTTCAACGCAAGTCTATACAATTAATTACTAATGAAAATAAGCTGTTGTTAATAGTAGTTGAAATGGAAAAGGAGGAAATCCTGCAATGGATAAACTAAAATACTATCGGAGTACGATCGAAAAAATATTGACAGAATATTATGAACTCGGCGTCAAGGGAGAGATGGCGCTAGATGAATTAGAGACAGACAGCCGCCTTGCATTTGACGAAAAACGAGATCAATATCTGTGGTTTCGCTCTGGTTGGGAGGAAAAAAAACGGATCTGCCACATTACGATGTATCTTCGTATTAAAGATGGCAAAATTTGGGTTGAAGAAGATTGGACGGATTTGTGTGTAGTTGATGATTTACTGGCAGCAGGAATTCCTAAAAGCGATATTGTTTTAGGGTTTCACGCTCCTTATAAACGGAAATTTACGGAGTTTGCTGTTGGTTGATGCCATAAGTGCGATCGTCAGAGAGGAGAAGCTGCGAGGCGATCGCTATTTTCTGATGCTCAAATTGAGAACTGTAGTTAAAGGGAAAGTGCCATGTCAGAACAACACATCGCTAATATCATTACGATCGAACCGGGTAAGTGAGGTGGTAAACCTTGTATTCGAGGCATGAGAATTACGGTTTATGACCTGTTGGAATATCTCGCTTTTGGCATGAGCCATGAAGAAATCTTAGAGAATTTTCCCTATCTTACCCAAGAGGATATTGGGGCTTGTTTGAGTTTTTCTTAAATAGTTATCATATTATGTTTCGGTAATCGCTAATAATGATTCTGTAGTAAGAGGGTAAGGCTCGCGAGCTAGAAGCTCGCACTGTAGTCGTCATTAATTGACTAGACATAATATTATCTCCCTGCGTGAAATCATGCCCAAAGACTTTTCCGGTAAAAATCTCCGAGGCCACAATTTCAAAGATCAAAACCTGACAGGTGCAAAATTCATCGGTGCAGACATCCGAGGCGCAAACTTCACCAATGCCATCCTCAGAGAAGCTGACTTCACCCGTGCCAAAGCTGGACTGCAACGTCACTGGACAATTTTTCTAGTAACTATCTCGCTAGTTCTATCGTTAATATCGGGATTGATGTCAGGATTGACTACTGCTTGGGTAACACTATTTTTGACTCCAAATAACATCAAACAGTACACCCTTATTCCAGGTGTCTTATTGCTGATAGTTTTGGCAATCTTCTTTATTGTTACCCTGCGCCAAGGTTTAGTGGTAGGGGCAGCGACAGCAGCAGTGGCAGCAGCAATGGCAGGGGCAATGGCAGTGGCAGTGGCAGTGGCAGCGGCAGTGGCAGGGGCACTGGCACTGGCAGGGGTAGTCGCAGG
>JAICRN010000680.1 GCA_025937335.1 Microcoleus sp. TY_ISSM_2_bin.22 | reverse complement strand
TGGGGGCGCCAGGGAATCGAGAGCCTAATACTCAAACAGCAGACCGGTACTAAGTTTGACATTAAATTGACACCTATGCCTGTTGCCGCCGCCTGGCAGACCCCGGACGCAACCAGAAAAGGAGAGGAAGAATCTTGCGCTCGCCTTCCCTTGTGCGGGAAGCTGTCTGGGCTAGGTTTTCGGCCTTCGCGAGAATTGTGCAATATGTGAGTTAGTCAAAATTTCTTTTTCACCCAGTTTTTAGCAGTCGAAATATTCTCAGCAGCAGACCTGGTTGATTTACGGGAATTTCAGGTAACGACCTGCGGGCAAATTATCGCTATTATATAATGCAATGTTAACTAGCTGGTTCAGGAAATTTGCATCGTTTCTATCATAACTTAAAAATAATCCTCTGTCAATCCCCCAAGCTTGAAGAGTTTGTTGCCAATTCTGATATTTTTGTTGAGAAAACTCATCCGAAAGAGTAGTGACTTGAATGCAGAGCGGCTGCTGTTGGCGGTTGCTAACGATGGAATCGGTTGCCATAGAAAGATCTGCAACATAGCGATACAAAACAGTTCCTTGGCGTTCGACAATCCGAGCTGCGATCGCGCGAATCACGATATCATCACCCGGATCGAATTTGCCTGCTTTCAGTTTTTGTTTCCAGATAAAAAATTTGCGATCGTTTTCGCTCAGCCATTTAGGAAATAGATAGCCGTACCAATACCTCTCCCCGGGCGTCATTAACTCAAAAGCGGCTTTTTTTTCTATTTCCGAAGGTAGAGATTGAACTGCCAGCCAAACCTGAGAATCTCGGATAAGCTGTAACAAAAAAGCCATCACAAATTTTTTAGCCGTTAGCGAACCGGGTTTAACATCTTTCACCCAGCGATTGATTTCATCCAATCTTCTCGCCAAACTCGGATCTATTGGATCTGCTGCGCTAATTAGGGAGTTGAGCTTATCCTTAATGTCTTGTGCTTGCAAACGACGACCTACTGTACTAACTAAACCAGAATTGTTGACACCTCGATTTTATTATAGAACCGTGTCAAATTTTTGCTGCTAATTAGGTTGAACGCATTAGACTTGTTGCAAAATACAGAATCGGCAATTTAACCGCAGATCGACGCCGATTGACGCCGATTGGTGTCGGCTTTTGCAAAATGTCTATTTTTAATTGTCCTGTGCCTGAGAACTCGAAAAAGTTGCTAACAATAATGTTAAGTCATCATCGGTGCGTTCGGAAACGCGGGGCGATCGCAAAAATGACTCTAACTGCTGTTTCGCATCTTCCTCTTCTTTCCACTCGCCAGAAAACCGAAACAAAGGCGCAAAAAACGGCCCGTGTGGCGTGCCTTCTGGGATTTTGAGCGCTAGCATTTGCAAGCCGTCGGAAAAAACGGCCAAGTGCCGCAGTTTTTCCCGCAGTACCTGAAATTGCGCTGTTTCAATTGCATTCGGCGAAATCAAAAAGATAGTTTCGTTGATGTATTCGCCGCAGGGAGGTACAGTCAGGGCGATCGCATTTCCTGCACTGTCACCTGCTACCGCCGCACCGTCGCCGATTTGAGCAACTGCGATTAATTCCGGCGTAGCAACAACAGCAATTAAAGTGCAGGCTAAATCTCTCGCAGCCGTTTCCCGCACTGCCGCTTCTGCTTCCACCTGCGCCCGCGCGACTTGCAGTGATGCTGTCAAGAATACCTGCCATTCGTCGTCATTTTGAGGCAGCCTTTCCTGTTGCTGGCAAATCGTTTCGACAACCGCTTCCACAGCAATTTTCGCCCCAACTTCTGCGAGTGCTGCGGAACCAGCGCCGTCGGCAACCGCTGCAGCTAAAACACCGTTTGGCAAGAGACGCCAGCAGTGAGCATCTTGACAAGGCTGCGATCTTTTTTCGTGGCTGGTACCTATCACCGATGCCGCTACAACTTGCCAATTGAAGGATGAATTCTCCATTAATAACTCTTTAATTCAAAACTTCGTAAATTCAAAACTCTGCAAAGTCAGGACGGGTTTATTTATCCCTAATTACAGCACTTTTTTGAGTTCGTAGGTACTACCCCTTGTAGGGACACGGCAGTGCCGTGTCCCTACAGCACTCTTACTAATGACTAATCACCAATGACTAATGACTAAACTGTGCCCCATCCGGGTGGTGGCAGTGCTACTTGTTCGTCAATTTTTGAGTGAGAAACTCTCTGCATACTAGCCGACAGCCAGATGAACATCTCTCTAAAGTCTAATCCTCTCAATTTTACAGGGGTGCGCTCGACAATTTGCGCGAGACGAGGGATATTAGCACCTTCCACTCCGACTGCAAAAAATGCCACGCGCTTATTAGTTTCTTCCTCTTTAATCCGCTGTGCTGCTATTTCCACAACTTCGTCTGATTCGCCTTGAGGTTCGCCGTCGGTAATCATAAATACCCACGGGCGGTAATAGGTAATGCCGTTGTTGCGGTATTCGGATTTGCGGGCCGCAATTGTATCTAGTGCTAGCTGAATGCCTGCGCCCATGTGGGTTTGTCCTTGAGCTGTCAGCACCGGCGTCTCGAACTGGTCGGCGGTTACGAAGTCTTGCACGACTTTGATATGATTGTCAAATGAAATAATCGCGACTTCTACTCGTTTTTTAGCTAGTTCGTCTTTAATTAGGTCAGCCCTAAAGGTTTCTAGCCCCTCATTCAAGGCATCTATGGGTGCGCCTTGCATGGAGCCGGAGGTGTCCAGCAGGAGGACGCAGGGACAGCGCGGCTCTGGGTTTTCGGCAAATTCTACGGCTTCGTCTAGTCTCATGGTTCGGGGTTGACCTGGGAGTGGCTCGATTTCTAGGTTTGTTACTTTACTCTATCAAGTCCGCAACAAATTTAAGTGCAAATTGCTCTGGCGATCGCATTTTACCATTTACCTGAATCGATTTGAGATTTTTAATTGTAGATTGTAGATTTTAGAATTGGATGTCTGCGGTCAATCGATTTTAGATTTTAGATTTTAGATTTTAGATTTTAGATTTTAGATTAAAGAATTGAAGCATTGACCCCACGGATCAATTCGGGGGCTCCTTTATCGGATATCGATTTTAGATTTTA
>JAICRN010000781.1 GCA_025937335.1 Microcoleus sp. TY_ISSM_2_bin.22 | reverse complement strand
TCTCCTTGGACGATCGAAGTTTTGACATCCCAGCTCGCATCTTCTGGGACTAACCCAGTTGTTCGTAAGGCTTCATTCCGCAGAAAAAATCGCTCGTTGTCAATATCTATTAACATTTGCTCTACCTGGGCCCACGGTTTTGTGCGGGCTTCATTTTGCAGGTATCGCTCCATTGCATTTAGGATGACAACACCTCGGGAGCGATTAATAGTTGGCTGTTGAAATGTCACCACATAATCGCTTTGCCTCAAATCCTGCGATAAAACGCTCGGATACTGCTGTATCCAACCTTGAATTAAAAAGTGAAATGCAAACCAACAGGAAAACAGCAGGTGAACTAGAGTAATCATCAAAAACTGAGGGCGCACCAACGACCTGATACCTTCCCGTTTTGACTCGCTCTTCCAAATCTCTATTATCGCCAGAATTACTACTGCTATAAGTGGGCCGGATATCCATGCTATTTCCTTCCTGTCTGACGGCAATCTTAGCAGCAACCACAAGCCAATTAAGATGCTTGTCACCCACGGACTCAGACTTACTCCTTTAATAACAAAAGGTTGCTGGCTGGTCAGCAAACCCATTGAGAGTGTAAAAAATAACCAGCTCATATCAAACATCAGAGTTCTCGTCCGCCAGTCAGTGACTGCCGCCACCGACAGCAAAGCTAAAAAGATGCTGAGCAGTAAAGGCGTCTTCCAGTGGACAACTTTAGGCGGAATCATCGCCTTTTGGATTTTTTTATTGGCTTCCCAAATGTTGTTCGTCAGCTTAGTGAGTTGCTGAGTTACATCCAACAATTGCTTCATCATAAATTTCAATTAATTATTGACGCTTTGCAAAAACAACACGGTTAAAATAACGCAATTGCTAACTGTGTGGGCGATTAAAATTCCTCCAAACTGGGTAGTTACTTGAAAAGTTTTTTTGGGAAGGCGGCGGCTGAGGGTGGGAGGCCCTATAAACTGAGGCTTGGAAGCTTTTTTATTGCCGGAAACTATGTTTTCTATAATTTCTAAGCCCTGCCATTTAGCTAAAAAAGTTACTGCTAATACTGAGACGGCTATAAAAGTTATTGCCGGGTAAATATCCTGCGCTCCCCCTAATAAGATGTAACCGATCAGCCGTTCCCGCAAATCTTTTGAAATAACGCTTTCAATGCCAAAGAAAACTAACCAGCCTACGCAAGTACAAGAGAGATTGAGGATAGCTGTATATTCAACGCTGGTTTTGGGTTCGAGCTTAAGTAGTTTTTGCAGAAACCACGCTTCGATCGCGATCGCCAAAAACATAATTAAAATTTGCACCAAAACAGTCCGAAATGGGAAAACATTGGCAATCATAGGATTCAGGTATATCAGCCTGTGTTAGATTTTAATTGTACATCACAAGCGCAATAATCTTAACCGCAGGTTTTAGCCCTTGATTGCGTTCGCTCGTCGCTAGTAAAATAGGGGGTAGAGACTGTATCCTATAATCTTTTGAGATCGGGCAACAGAATGGAAAAATTAAACATTCAATTCGCGCGATCGAATACCCACCCCGAGACAGACTCAATAACTGCTGATTATGGTAAGGAATGGCATTGGTATTCGGACAGCCTCATCCCGCTCGGAACGCGCCGCGGGTCAGATTCACGTCTACGACGGCGCTGGGAAAGGCAAGTCTCAGGCAGCTTTGGGAGTAGTGTTGCGCTCGATCGGGCTGGGTATCAATTCGGCCTCGCCCACGCGAGTCTTGTTGCTGCGCTTTCTCAAAGGCCCCGGCCGCTCCTACGACGAAGACGGGGCAATAGAAGCCTTGCAACAGGCATTTCCGCACTTGATCGACCAAGTGCGCACCGGCAGAGCCGAATATTTTGGGGCCGAAGCAATCACCCGCTTCGATCGCGCCGAAGCTCAGCGAGGCTGGGATATTGCCAAAGGAGCGATCGCCAGCGATCTCTATTCCGTCGTGGTACTAGACGAACTAAACCCCGTATTGGACTTGGGTTTGCTGCCAGTTGACGAAGTAGTCCAAACCCTCAAAAACAAACCAGAATATTTAGAAGTAATCG
>JAICRN010000539.1 GCA_025937335.1 Microcoleus sp. TY_ISSM_2_bin.22 | reverse complement strand
TGACAACTAACCAACCACCAATGACTAAAGAGCCCGATTGTGCTCGCCCCGGCCGCGCAAATATTCCGCTAAAAAAGCCAACCCTCCCGAACCTACTATTAACAGCACGCTCAGAGCATTAATATCAGGTTTTACCCCAGTCCGAATCCGGCTAAAAATTTCCATTGGCAGAGTTGTAGTCCCGCTACCTGCGGTAAAACTCGCAATCAAAAAATCGTCCATGCTGAGGACAAAAGACAACAGACAACCCGAAACAATTCCGGGTATTAATTGAGGGAGCAAAACCTGAATAAAAGCCTCAACAGGCGTTGCTCCCAAATCCAAGGCAGCCTCTTCTAAATACGGGTTTAAATCTGCCAATCTAGTAGAAACAGCGAGAGCGATGTAAGCCAGACAAAACACAATGTGAGCGGCGACAATTGTCCACAAACTCAGAGGAATAGCCAGCGCCGCTAAAAATACCAGAGTTGCAACTGCGGTCGCAATATCTGGAATAATAATCGGCAAGTAGGAAACTCCTTGATATAAACTCTTGCCAGGAAAGCGGTAGCGCGCTAAACCAACGGCCATCAAAGTGCCGAGTACAGCCGAGATTGCCACTGCACATACCGCCACTGTTAAACTGTTTCTCAGGGCAACTAAAATCCGCGTATCGCTAAATAATTTAACGTACCAATCTAAAGTAAATCCTTCCCAGCCGGCGCTAAAACGCGATTTGTTAAAGCTGTAAAATGTGAGTACCAGGATGGGCAGGTACATATAAAAAAACATCAAAACGGCAAATATCACCTGCCAAGAAATCTTAAATTTAGGTTTTAAGTACATATCGGCTTGTATTTCCTCCTGTGGATTGTCGGCGGTATTTTCCATGTCTCGCTAATGGGAAATTGGTAATTGGTAGTTGGTAATTCATGGGGAATTAGGAATTGGTAATCGGAAAAATTAAAATTGTTTTCTTTCTTATTCCCTTTTCCTTCAACAGGCTAAATTGCATTACGATCGCCATATTTAAGCAAAAGGGCAATTCCGATACTCACTGCAAAAATCAATACCATACTCAGAGCCGAACCCAGCCCCCAATTTTGAGTCGCCCCCAAAAACTGATTGTAAATCAAACGAGCAGCCGTCATGCTCGAAGCTCCACCGAGTAACTCCGGATCGACAAAATCGCCCAAACAGCTAATAAATACTAGCAAAGAACCCGCAGCAATTCCCGGCATCGTCTGAGGTACTGTCACTTTCCAGAAAGTTTCCACTGGATTCGCGCCCAAATCCTGAGATGCTTCTAGCAACCTGCGGTCTAACTTTTCCAAAGAAGCGTAGAGAATTGTCACGATATAAGGCAAATAACTGTAAGCCATGCCGATTAAAACTGCGGAACTTTGATTGAGCAATTCCAGAGGAGGAATGCCTACAAGTGCCAGCAGCGAGTTGAGAACCCCCGTAGGACGCAGAATTGTAATCCAAGCATACGATCGCAACAGCGAAGAAGTCCACAGCGGCAACACAAACCCTAACAAAGTTAAATTACGCCACTTTTTCGAGACATTGAGGGCGATCCAGTAAGCGACGGGAAATCCCAGCAGCAAACACAGAATAGTAGTCCCCGTTGCGAAAAAGAGCGATCGACCCATCACCTGCAAATTCAGCGGCTCAAACACTCGCAGGTAATTGCCGATTCCCGAAGGATTCACCAAATCTCCGGGCTTAATATTGGGCACCAAACTAAGCTCAAAAATTACCAGAGTTGGTATTACTAATAATAGAGCCAGCAACAAGCCAGAAGGGCCGAGCAATGCCAGGGGTCCAGCCCACGACGACCACGGGGGAACAGTTTCAGGCTTCAGGGAAGGATTGGGAGGAATAGGAGGGGGAGTTTTGGTAGAAACAGCCATAAATCAATTTTTTTGAGTTTTTAACCGCTGATGAATGCGGATTAACACGGATCTAATACGGATAGAGTGGGCGAGCGGCTGTGCGGGGGCGAGTTGGTAGAAATATTGGGTTATAATGAGATATTGCGTGTAAAACCCGCCCTACGTTTGATGATTAGCCGCTGGTTAATTGAGTCCAATAGCGATCGTACACTTCCATAAATTTCCCTACCGGAGCCACACCTTCGCAATTTTTCAAAACAGCTTCTGAAGGGAAAAGAATCTCGTTGGCGCGGATTTCCGGCGTCAGCAAATTAAAAGCATCTTCCGAAGGAGTTGAAAAACTGAGCCGTTCTACCAAAGAAGCTGCGACATCCGCTTGCAGCATAAAGTTAATCCATTTATAAGCTGCCTCGGGATTGGGAGCACCTTTAGGAATTACTAAAGTGTCCGTCCACAGAGAAGAACCGCTTTTGGGGACGACATACTTCAATTTATCGTTATCTGAAATTACTTCATTAGCATCAGAAGAATAACACATAGCTACTTTCAAATCCCCCGTCAGCATTTGCGGCCGCCAAGCATCAGTAGTAAAAGATGCGATCGCCGGTTTGAGTTCCACCAACTTTTCGTAAGCTTGTTTCACTTGCTCTTGGTTCGTCGAATTGAGAGAATAGCCCAGCATCCGCAACGCAGCGCCCATGACTTCTCGGACATCACTGGCTAGGGTCATTCGCCTTGCTAACTCCTGTTTGTGTTCCCACAAATAACTCCAATCTTCGGGAGCTTTTTTGAGCTGTTCGCTGTTGTAAATCAATCCTGTGGTTCCCCAACTCAAAGCCACGCTGTAGCGGTTTCCTGGGTCATATACAGGGTTTTGGAACTGTTTTTTGAGCCGATCGAGTCCGCCCAAAATCGAGTGGTCTAATTCGGTCAACAGTTCCAGTTCCTTCATCTGAACCACCATGTAGTCAGACGGGTAAATGATGCTGTAGGCGCGGCCCCCACCGGCTTGAACTCTCGCCAGCATCTCTTCGTTGGAACTAAACACGTCGGCCACTACGCGAATGCCTGTTTTTTCGGCAAAGCGATCGAGCAAAGCTTTATCGGTATAGCCTGCCCAAGTATAGATGAAAAGTTGGTCGGCAGCACCTTTAGCAGCAGGAGCAGATTGTACGTCTGCAAGCCGCCAGCCGCAACTCGAAACAGCTAACCCAGAAATTGTCGCCGCCGATTTTTTTAGGAACTGACGGCGTGTAGAATTAGCCGGGAAAATCCTGGAAATTGGTAAGTTAGTCGGAGGCACAGTTCTATTTTGGATTTTAGATTTGGGATTTGGGAATTAGCTGATTTTAGATTTTCGAGCAAACGCAGATCAACGCAGATTAATACTGATGCTATGAGATGCTGGTTAGTTTTGTCCAGTAGCGATCGTAAACATCTGCAAATTTGCCTAGGGGTGCCACGCCTTCGCATTTTTTTAAAGTAGCCTCAGAAGGAAAAATAATTTTGTTTTTGCGAACTTCTGGAGTCAGCAAATTAAAAGCATCTTCTGAAGGAGTTGCAAAACCGAGTCGTTGGACTAGGGAAGCGGCAACATCGGCTTGCAGTAGGAAATTAATCCATTTGTAAGCTGCCTCTGGATTGGGTGCTCCCTTAGGAATTGCTAACGTGTCAGTCCACAGGGACGAGCCACTTTTCGGCACGACATACCGCAATTTGTGGTTGTTTGCAATTACTTCATTGGCATCAGAAGAATAGCACATTGCTACTTTTAACTCTCCTGTCAGGATTTGCGATCGCCAAGCATCAGTAGTAAAAGATGCGAGCGCCGATTTGAGCTCTTCTAATTTTTCATAGGCTTTTTTTACTTGTTGTTTGTTTGTAGAATTGAGAGAATAACCCAGCATCCGCAGCGCCGCGCCCATTACTTCTCTAACGTCGTTTAGCAGGGTCATTCGCCTTGCTAACTCTTGTTTGTGTTCCCACAAATAACTCCAATCTTCGGGAGCTTCTTTGAGCTGTTCGCTGTTGTAAATTAATCCTGTTGTCCCCCAACTCAAAGGCACGCTGTAGCGGTTTCCTGGGTCATAGACAGGGTTTTGGAATTGTTTTTTGAGCCGCTCGAGTCCGCCCAAACTCGAATGGTCTAATGGGGTCAAAAGCCCGAGTTCCGTCATTTGAACCACCATGTAGTCAGACGGGTAAATGATGCTGTAGGCGCGGGCGCCACCGGCTTGAACTCTCGCCAGCATCTCTTCGTTGGAGCTAAACACGTCGGCCACTACGCGAATGCCGGTTTTTTCGGCAAAGCGATCGAGCAAAGCGTTATCGGTATAGCCTGCCCAAGTATAGATGAAAAGTTTGTCGGCAGAACCTTTGACGGCAGGAG
>JAICRN010000098.1 GCA_025937335.1 Microcoleus sp. TY_ISSM_2_bin.22 | reverse complement strand
CAGTTACGAGGAGATTTGACCCGCCGTGCTCCAACGCATCAAACAAGACTTAAAAAACGACCTGATCGCAGGTCTACTGGTAGTTATACCCTTAGCTACCACCATCTGGCTGACAATTACCGTCGCCAGTTGGGTCATCAATTTTCTCACCAAAATTCCCAAGCAGATCAACCCTTTTGACGGACTCAACCCGATTTTGGTGAATCTGCTAAATCTCTTAGTAGGGCTGGCTGTACCCCTGCTGAGCATTTTAGTCATCGGTTTAATGGCCCGGAACATTTTTGGCAAGTGGCTGCTAGACTTTGGCGAACGGCTGTTGCAGGCAATTCCCCTAGCAGGTTCGGTTTACAAAACTCTCAAACAACTGCTGGGAACCCTCCTCAAGTCAAATGATAAATTTCGCCGCGTGGTGTTAGTGGAATATCCCCGGCGGGGAATCTGGACTTTAGCATTTGTGACCGGTACGCTCAATAATAACGATATCCCGCCTCACCTGTCCGGCGAAACCCCGATCGGCATTTTCATCCCCACCACTCCCAACCCCACCACCGGATGGTACGCTATAGTCCCGGAGGCAGATTTAGTCAATGTGTCAATGTCGATCGAAGATGCCTTTAAAGTCATCATCTCTGGCGGCATCGTCAACCCCAACAACTCAATTGCAGTCATCAGCGACAAACCCACAGGCAAAACACTCGAACCCTTGGTATCCGAATCAAGATACCAGGCTGTCCCCCTCGAAGAAGACTAAACCAAGACATATGTAGTGGCCCGTAAGGCAGTGTAAACTTTCCCCGTAGCAGAAGTATTTTGGACAAAACCAGCCTAAACCGAGAAAGCTTACACTCAGAAAGCCGGTTTCGAGGATAAATCTTTGGTTTGACAGCGAAGTCTCTGTAAACTACGCCCCGCTAGGGAGTCAGACGGCTGGTATTGTACCGCTTTTAGTCGAGTTTTCTGCTAAAGTTCAAGTCCGCGCGCGCGCGAAAAACTTCCTAAATTCTCAATTCCTATCTAAAAACTATGAAAAAAGCCCGCGAAACAGCACGCGAACTCGCACTCCTCGGCATCAGCCAACTGCCGGCGAATCCAGAACTCTTAGAAGCCAAGAAACTGCAAGATGTCCTCCTCGCCGCCATCCGCACCCTGACAGCAGAAGTTCAAGAAGCCCTAGAAACAGCAGCATCCGAAGTGCAGCGGAGTAGCGACAAACTGCTTGCCAGCGAAATCCGCGCTGCCGATATACAAAGTGCTAGAGCAATGGTGCGGGAAGCAGTCGAACTCACCCAAACCGCAATCAACCGTCTCGGTTCAGCAATGGAGTTTCCAGAACTGATCCAGCTAGCCAACCAGCAAGATGTCCGCACCTATGCTTTGCAAATCCTGACGAAAGTCAGCGCCAACCGCCCTCAAATTGATGAATTGCTCTCTGAAGCCCTTGTAGACTGGCAAATAGAACGGTTGCCCCGGATCGATCGAGATATCATGAGAATCGCCATCGCCGAAATGCTATATCTCGGCTTACCCGAACAAGTCAGCGTCAACGAAGCCGTCCAACTGGCAAAACGCTACAGCGGCGACGAAGGACATCGCTTCATCAACGGAGTCCTCCGCCGAGTAGTCGATAAAATCAATGCAGAAGTTGTTAGTCAGTAGTCGATAGTCAGCAGTCATTAGTCATCAGTCATTGGTCAATAGCGATCGGCAATCTGCGATCGGCAATCCGCTCTACACTAAGAACGGATGACTAATGACTATAGTGCTGGACGCACGGGTAGTCAGAAACCGGGTTTTTTACGAAAATCCTTCGTTATAGTCCACAGTAAGGATAAAAAACCCGGTTTCTCTGGCCTTAAGGCGTCCAGGACTGGACTAATAACTCTTCTCTATTCCCCATTTACTTCTATGGTTTTTAATTGGTTTCGTCGCCAGTACAGCGAAAGCGAATCTTCCGAAAAAGATACACCCCAACAAACTCAAGATGAGTCTGCAAAACCTGCACCGGTTGAGCCTCAAACAGATACAGCAGCAGATTCAAGTTCCCCCGCTGTAGCCGAAGATTATCTCAATTGGGCGAAAGCTGCTTACAAAAATATTCAAAAACAGCAAAAACCCGAAACAGAAGTTGCTGAGACAGCAGCGGCTGAAGTTCCAGCAGCCGAAACAGAAATCGCGACAGTTGCAGAAGCGGCGGCTGTTGAAGCAACGGAGGCGATCGAACTTGAAGCAGCACCCACAGCACAAACTGTTGCAGAAGTTCCAGAAGTGCCAGAAGCTCCAGTGGCTGAAGCTACCGATGCGGTAGAAATCGATGCAGCTAACCAAGTAGAAATTCCAGAAACTCTGCAACCAAAAGCCGAGGCGATCGACACTGCACCTATTGCTCAACAATTAGAAGTTACAGCAGAAAATATAGAAATTGCCGAACCTGCAACTGAGGTTGTAGAAACCGAATCACTCGCATCCGACGGTGAAGCAGCGGAAGCCCTGCCGTTTTGGGCCAGAGCTCAGGCCGATCGCATGGAGCGCATCGAACGCCTTAAAGAAACCGCCCTTGAAGAACCAGAGGCTATTGCAGCCGCCGCCGAGAGAGCGGCAATTATCGAAGAAATTCCCGGTTTTGCCTTTGACGAAGGCTTCCTGTGGTCATCAGAAATCTTAGCCAGTCAAGGTCGCCGGCCAGACCAAGTATCCGTCGAGGAAATCACTTGGCTGCAAAAACTGCGCCAAGGCTTAGAAAGAACGCGCCGCAGCTTAATTAATCGACTAAAGGCGATCGTCGGTCAAGGCCCGCTCAATCAAGACGCGGTAGCCGAAATTGAGACTTTGCTCCTGCAAGCCGATGTCGGAGTCGCAGCCACCGATATCATTATCAGTCGCCTCCAAGAAAGA
The DNA here is from genome assembly GCA_025937335.1 of Microcoleus sp. TY_ISSM_2_bin.22. Lineage (GTDB taxonomy): Bacteria > Cyanobacteriota > Cyanobacteriia > Cyanobacteriales > Microcoleaceae > Microcoleus. The sequence goes on along the minus strand of JAICRN010000098.1, from coordinate 8,505 downwards.
CTCAAACAAGAAGTGCTGCCGCCAGAACAGGCTCTAGCCTACCTGAAAACCATCCTGCGCGACATTCTCGACGCTCCCTGTGCCGAAACCGCCGCCGGCAATCCCGCCTACAGCCTGACATTTGCGCCGGAAAAAGACACCTTCAACATCTGGTTGATCGTAGGAGTCAACGGTGCGGGCAAAACTACGACGATCGGCAAACTAGCCCACATTGCCCAAAAATCCGGGTACAAAACCCTAATTGCCGCCGCCGACACTTTCCGCGCCGCCGCCGTCGAACAAGTGAAAGTTTGGGGTTCCCGCAGCGGGGTCGAAATTATTGCCAACCCAGGGAAAAATACCGATCCGGCTGCTGTCGTGTTTGATGCGATCGCCGCCGCCACCGCCCGAGGCACAGAACTGCTGATCGTAGACACCGCAGGCCGCCTGCAAAACAAAAAAAATCTGATGGACGAATTAAGTAAAATCCGTCGCATTGTAGATAAGAAAGCCCCAGGCGCTACCGTAGAATCTCTACTGGTCTTGGATGCCACACTGGGTCAAAATGGTTTGCGACAGGCAGAAGTGTTCGCAGAATCGGCCAAATTAAGCGGAGTAGTATTGACAAAACTCGACGGTTCTGCTAAAGGTGGTGTTGCCCTAGCAGTAGTGCAGCAGCTCGGTCTGCCAATCCGGTTTATTGGAGTCGGGGAAAGCATCGAAGACTTGCGTCCGTTTTCTAGTTACGAATTTGTGGAAGCCCTACTAGATTTTAGATTTTAGATTTTAGATTGATGAGGTATCTGTGGTCGTCCCAATTTTTGGAGGCGGATACAGAGGTTCAAAATCTCAAATCCTTAACCTTAAACTACCATCGCAGGACTTGCGCCGATCGCCACCGGGTGGTGAGTAAAAAACTAAATATCTAGAAAAAATACCTTCGCCGTGTTCTTGCTTTGTTGGAATCAAAGCGCGATCGACACCCAACAAACGATTAAAGAATTGGGGATTTTAGATTTGAGATGCGAGCAAAAATCTCCAATTTTTTATTTAATTGAAAATCTCAAATCTACAATTGATACTGTTGGGTAAAGTTCCCCTACTGCCCAACCTACCTGCTCAACCCAAACTACTTGCTCGAAAAAAAACCGGGTTTTGTTCAAGTGGCGCGTAAGTCCTCAATCATTCCTCCTCGTTCTAAGATCGAAAATCACAAATCTAAAATGACTGCTGTGCCTTTGCCTCGCTCCTCACCTCAACCTGCTGACCGCCCTCCGGGTCGCAATTCTACCGACGCGACGCCAGTATTTGCCCTCAAAGAACTGGTGGCGCGCTTGCACCGATACCAGCACAACGTTCAAGATATGTTGGGTTCGCTGGGATTTGCCCTGCGCAGTTTTAACAATCTCAACCAATTTTTGGAGTTGGTGCCTTTGGTGGCGACTCGCGTTACCGATGCCGACGGCGGAGCTTTGGTACTGTTCAAACCTAACGGTCAAGTCAGGTTCCAGCAGTTGCACTGTCACGAAGGACGACAGTGCCAAGATATGCGAAAAGCGCTGGAAATAGCCACCAGGCAAGCGACAGCAGGTGCTAACGGTGGTGCTGGTGAATCTTTTTCCGAAACCTCTGGGCAAACCTCTAGTCTCGACTTGCAAGTGGGCCGTTATTTGGGCCCGGACGTTCATTTGTTTGGTGCGCCAATTTTAGTCAACAATTTGGAACGCGGACGGCTTTATGTTTTTAGCAGTGACCCGCAATATGTGTGGACTCCCGGCAGACAGAAATTAGTTCGGTTGGTGGCAGATCAAACTGCAGTGGCAATATGCAAAGACGAACTTACTGTTAAGTTGGCTGAAAAAGAACGCTTAGACAGAGAGTTAGAAATCGGGGCGGAAATTCAATTGCGGCTGCAACCCCGCAGTTGTCCGAAAATTCCCGGTGTTGACGTGGCCGCCCGCTGCCAAACTGCTAGCAGAGTCGGCGGAGATTATTATGATTTTATTCCCGCTGACTATGACCCGATCGGCAAGGAGGATGAGGTGGAACACCCCCCATCGCTGATTAAAAATCTCAAGTCAAAAATCGACAAGGGCCGCTGGAGCATTGTAATCGGCGACGTGATGGGCAAAGGAGTGCCGGCTGGCCTGCTGATGACGATGACACGGGGTATGCTGCGGGCGGAGGTTTTGAACCGCCACTCGCCTTCGAGAATTTTGCAACATTTAAACCGGGTTATGCACGCGGATTTGGAAAATTCCCACCGTTTTGTGACTCTGTTTTATTCGGAGTACGACCCGAAAACTCGCGTTTTGTCTTACAGCAATGCTGCTCACCACCCGCCTTTGCTGTGGCAAGCTGCAACTAATTCGATTCTTCAACTCGATACTTTGGAGGGAATGTTAATTGGCCTGGATGCGGATTCGCACTACCAAGAAGCAAGCGTGCAATTGCAGCCAGGAGATACTATTATTTATTACACAGACGGATTTACCGATGCTGCTAATCAAAGGGGCGATCGGTTTGATGAGGATAACTTGACCTCGGCTTTTCAGTGGGCCTGTCAAAATTATCAGCAGTCTGAAGAAATTTTGGATTATTTGTTCGATCGCGTTCACCAGTTTATCGGCATCGGCAATCGCAACGAAGATGACATGACACTGGTTGTACTGAGGGTAACACCTTTAGCAGGAGAAAATCACCATGATAGTTAATTTAATGCCGGAAATTACTGCTGGATCAACCAGTTCGATTAATTGGAACGATGTCGCTCACCTGTTAGTTTTGAAATTTCATTTGAGTTCGACGGTGCTTTTGGGTCAAAGTTACGAAATTTTTACGAATTTCCAGAAAGCTTGGAACAATTTTGTTTCGACTGGTCAAATAGGAGCTTTTTTTATAGGTATTTTTGTTGGCTGGTTCTTTAAAGGGATTTTTCGTTAGAGTGGTTGTCGCAGAAGCTATCGGTAACGGATTTAAAATGTTTGTAGCCCAAACTTCCCTTCTTTCTGATGCAGCAAAAGTTTCACAATTTTGTAGTCAAAACTTCAGTTTTTTCTGGTCAAAAGATGTATACAAACTTTGTAGTCAGGACTTGAGTTCTTTCTTGCAGAATTTGGGATGGAGGACTAAAGTCTTGACTGCCAACCGGAGGAAGGACTAAAGTCTTTGCTGAGAACCGGTTTTTATAGACTTCTGCAACAGAGATATAATCTAGTTTTAGCTTGAGCAATGACAACACAACAAAAAACTTGGAGTCAAAGATTTGAATCGGCCCTGCACCCGGCGATCGCCCGATTTAATGCTAGTATTGGCTTCGATATTGAATTGATTGAGTACGACTTGACCGGTTCTGTCGCTCACGCTAAAATGCTGGCAAAAACGGGGATAATTTCCGCAGCAGAAGGCGAACAGTTAGTCAATGGTTTGGAACAGATCCGCCGCGAATACCGCCAAGGACTTTTTGTACCGGGAGTTGATGCAGAAGACGTTCACTTCGCTGTAGAGAAGCGGCTGACGGAGATTGTGGGGGATGCTGGGAAAAAGTTGCACACTGCCCGATCGCGCAACGATCAAGCCGGCACCGATACTCGCTTGTATTTGCGCGATCGCATCGCCGAAATTCGATCGCAATTGCGGGAATTTCAAGGGGTTTTGCTCGATCTTGCCGATCGTCACGTGGAAACTTTAATCCCCGGTTACACGCACTTGCAGCGCGCTCAGCCGATCAGTTTGGCTCATTACCTGTTAGCTTATTTTGAAATGGCCGACCGCGATTGGGAACGTCTCGGCGATATCTGCAAGCGGGTGAATGTTTCGCCTTTGGGTTGTGGCGCGCTGGCTGGGACGACTTTCCCGATCGACCGACATTATACGGCAGAACTATTGCAGTTTGACAAGGTTTATGCTAATAGCTTAGATGGAGTGAGCGATCGAGATTTTGCGATCGAATTTCTCGCTGCCGCCAGCTTGATTATGGTACACCTGAGCCGCTTGTCAGAAGAAATGATTTTGTGGTCTGCTCACGAATTTGGATTTATTACGCTCAAAGATAGCTGCGCTACTGGTTCTAGCATCATGCCCCAGAAAAAAAATCCCGACGTGCCGGAGTTGGTGCGCGGCAAAGCGGGGCGGGTGTTCGGTAACTTGCAAGCCTTGTTGGTTGTAGTGAAGGGGCTTCCTTTGGCCTACAACAAAGATTTGCAAGAAGATAAAGAGGCTTTGTTTGATACCGTAAGAACGGTAAAGGGTTGCTTGGAAGCAATGACCATTTTGCTGCGCGAAGGAATCGAGTTTAATGGCGATCGCCTCGCTGCTGCAGTTACGGAAGACTTTTCTAATGCTACAGACGTTGCCGACTACTTGGCTGCCAAAGGCGTTCCCTTCCGCGAAGCTTACAACCTCGTCGGCAAAGTCGTCAAAACTTGCCTTTCGGGGGGCAAACTCCTCAAAGATTTGACACTTGAGGAGTGGAAAGACTTGCACCCAGCCTTTGAGACAGACATTTACAGCGCGATCGCACCTCAGCAAGTGGTGGCGGCTCGCAATAGTTACGGGGGGACCGGGTTTGAACAAGTGAGAAAGTCACTTATCGCTGCGCGCGATCGGATCGCCTAAACATCGTTGAATTATTTGACAAATTCCGGCTGGCTATCTCTCCTTAGAACGATCGTGTTTGCCACTCTGGTTCTAAGTTAGGCAGATAGCCTCAGCAATTAATCTTCAGCAGCAGCCATGTCTTTGTCTCTGCCGCCACCGCTCATGGCGCCCATGCCGCCGCCGTTGCCACCGTCAAATCGCCTTCTCTTGTTGGAGAACATATCTTGATTTCTCCGCTTGCGAAACTTGCGAGCGTATGCTTGATTTCGTTGTGCCTTCTCTTTCTTGAGATTGCGGCGCTTAGCCATTCTGACCTCACTAATAAACATTGACAGTCCCCGGGCTTTCACGCCCAGGGATTCTTAAGGTTGACACTCTGTGCACTCTTGGTGACTGAGATTCTTGGTTCACCGAAGTCACTTGCTTGCGACTGGATTTCTCCTGCCTAAGTAGAGGTGTTTTCTCCCCAAGCGTAAATTCCGGTATGTCTTACCGTACTCGATCAGTTCTCTTTATGTAGTTAGGTTTTGTTCAAATTTAGCTTTCCTAAACCGCAACACCGTTAGGTGTGACTACGCACTCAACTAATCCAGTTAAGTTGTTACGTTGTCTAGTTATACTCAATTTTAGACCGATGACGATCATAGCACACCCGGTACAAGACCCAGAAAAAAGAACACGGGCATTAAAGTCCCTGGGAATCCGGGCCCGATGGGACGCAATGTTTTCGATCTTCCAGAAGATTTATATAAACTATTGACAAAAATACGACAAATGACTATCAATCCCGGTGACGTAGCCCCTGTTTTCAGCCTGCCCGACGCGCAAGGCAATGTCGTCAGCCTTGCAGATTTTCGAGGGCGGCGAGTTGTACTTTACTTTTACCCTCGGGACAATACCCCTGGCTGTACCAAAGAAGCTTGCGGCTTTCGCGACATTTACTCACACTACGAGTCGCGCAATATTGCAGTCCTCGGCGTCAGTACAGACGGGGCCGGGTCTCACGCCAAGTTTGCAGCTAAATATCAACTGCCTTTTCCCTTGCTGTGCGACTCAAACGCCGAAGTTGCTACCGCCTACGGCTGTTACGGACTCAAAAAATTTATGGGAAAAGAATTTATGGGAATTACTCGATCGACTTTCGCGATCGACCCTGATGGTAGGATTGAAAAGGTTTATCGGAAAGTCAAACCTGAAACTCACGCAGCCGAGATCTTAGCAGACTTGCCAGACCTCTCGCCTGAATGAAAAATTAAAAATTAAGACTTTTGAGCTGCCAGCTAAGAAACCTGAAATTACTTTCCCCTAAACAAGCTTTTGAGTTTATGCGTCGATTGTGGCAAATTGGACAAACTGTGCTGGGGCTGATTTTTCGACATCCCATCACTGGTACTGCCGTGATTCCGGTATTGCCTGACGGGCGAATTGTGTTAATTCGCCGCCGCGACAACGGTCGCTGGGCACTGCCGGGAGGTATGGTGGATTGGGGAGAGGATATTCCCACAACTGTGCGGCGGGAATTAGCAGAGGAAACAGGACTCGATTTAGTAAAAATCCGCCGCTTGGTGGGTGTTTATTCGGCGGCAGATCGAGACCCTCGCCTGCACTCGATTTGTATCGTGGTGGCAGCAGAGGTAGAGGGAAAGATGCAAGTTCAGGATACGCTGGAAGTCAGCGAGGTTGAGGCTTTTTTACCCGCATCGCTGCCGGAGGGCCAGCTCAGCCACGATAACGACCAACACTTACAGGACTATTTTCAAGGTCTGACAACTTTGGCGTAAACCGGCGGGGCATCCAAATTTGAGAAAAGTCGGAAATTACCTCGCCGTCAAAAGTTTTCTGTTATGACTGTGAAATTAATTTTCACTGTTTTGCTACTTTTATTCACAATCTCTGAACATTAAATTAATCATCTTTTTATTACTAAATATTTAACCGGATGTACTCACCGCTACGCAATTCTCGGGTAAAACTCTCTGTAGGGCAAATCTTCTGGCACGAAGTCGGTCAAGGCCCGAATTTAGTATTTTTGCACGGTTCTTGGCATGACAGCAGTCAGTGGTTGCAGACGATCGAACATTTGAGCCCCTACTACCACTGCTTCGCACCGGATTTGCTGGGATTTGGCGACTCGGAACGCCGGAATCTTCATTATTCGATCGACCTGGAAGTAGAATGTCTCGCCCAATACCTCGATACTTTGAACGTGCGACAGGTTTATTTAATCGCTCACTCTCTGGGCGGCTGGGTGGCCACCAGCTACGCTATCAAATATCCCGATCGAGTTCAGGGTTTGGTTTTGTTGACCCCAGAAGGCGTCAAGGTTGGCAACCGGCGGGGGCGGTGGCAGACGGCTAGCTGGCTGATCGGCCAACCTCCGCTGGCTTTCTGGTTCCTGCAATCGATCTATCCAATTGCTAAGTTGCTGGGCAGCCAAAACAAGATTGACGGACTGCTAAAGTTCAGACAGCAATTGATTCAGTCCCCAGTTGCCGTGCAGTTGCTGTTCCGGCGGCGGCGGGCTGAAATTACAGCGGAGTTAGTTGATGAGAATTTGCCTTTGCTGAAAGCGCCTGTTTTACTTTTGCACGGTTCTGAAGATACCCCCGCAGCTTCGTCTGTGTGTCAATCCTATGCTGCTCTGGCTCCTAATGCCGAACTGCAATTGGTCAGTCCGGGGGAAAGCAATTTGCCGCAAGAAGTCCCGGAGGTTGTTGCTAAGTATATTCGCGAGTTTGCTAAGTGAATTGGGAATGGGCAAGGAAGAAGAAAGAGGGCAGAAGGAAGAATAATTGGGAGCATCTCAATGAAAGCAGCCAAGCTAGAAATTGGAGTTTTGAGGCAGGAGTTTTGAGGCAGGAGGCAGAAGGAAAGAGTCAGAAGGAAGGAGCCAGAAGCAGTGTTTTTACAAATATGAGATGCTCCCGAATAATTCCCCATTACCAATCCCCATTACCCATAACTAATAACCCATAACTCATAACTCATAACTCATAACTCATGACTAATTCCCCAAAAAATAGCCTCTGGTGCGTCAATTAAGGATGCGGCTGTATCGGGAAAAGCTGCGGTGAGGTATTTTAAAAGCATAGCGCGATCGCCCCCCGCGATGGCAATTTTGCTATCAGGAAACAAACACCGCCAATCTTCAATAAAATCCCTAACTCCTGCCACCGTCGCATACACAACTCCGCTTTGAACTGCCCCAGCAGTATCTTTCGCCCAGCGGTGCGGCAGATTTTCTGGTAAGCTGATAAAGGGCAATGCAGCGGTTTTTTTACTTAGCGACGATAACTGCAAACCCAAACCCGGTAAGATTGCGCCCCCAACTAAATACCTATTGACATCAGCCCCAGTAAATGTTAAAGCTGTACCAGCATCTATAAGTAAAACTGGCCAACCGAATTGGTTGCCAGCACCAAGTACAGCCAAAGCTCTGTCAATTCCCAGGGTAGGATAGAGTCCCCCGATCGGCAACTGGTCTAAAGTAATAATCCGGACATCTGGATAACTCTGCCAAATTGCTGTTTGTTGGGGAACAACTGAGGCTAAAACTAGAGGCAGCGGAACTAAAGAAACGGTGTGAGGACTAGAAAAAGCGGGAGTAGCAGGAAGACAAAGGAGATTTTGAGCAGATATTTCCTCGATCGACCTCATTACTGTTTGCACCAAATATTCTGCTTTTTCCTCCTCGGAAACCCGGGAAACAGCATCAGCATTGAGATGCTCTGTATCCCATGTTTTCTCCAGAGTTGGGCCCGCAAATAATCCCCAGTGCAGCCGCGAATTGCCGATCGCTAAAGCTATTTTAATCTTACCTTTACCTCTTAATCCAGATGTAAGGTTGTCGCTGCAAGGTGGCGAACGAAAATTGTCCGGAATTGAGTTTTCCATGTTGATTGATCGAGGGTGCGCGCGCAAAGATTG
>JAICRN010000420.1 GCA_025937335.1 Microcoleus sp. TY_ISSM_2_bin.22 | reverse complement strand
GGGTTGGGCGTCTCGCCCACCCCAAAAATACACTCCTACATACTGATGCTATTGAGTACCAACGAAGGCTTGAGAGCCAAATAAGGGATTACTCGTTTTTGATTGTTGGCATCAATCTTCTGTTCAGCCATATTCAAATTTTGCTGGAACTGTCTGGCTAAAAGTTCGATCGGGGTTCCTGCAAAAACTTCGTCGAAACTCATCCGGTAGAGTTCTCGGAAAGATTTATCGTAATAACCTAAACGGTCATATCGATAAGCTGACAAAATAAACAGAATTTTCAGTTGTTCAGCCGCTCGCTTGTACGGAGGAAGCAACCGTAAAATGTCCTTTTCCGTAATCACTTCGAGAGTCCCAGAAGCATTAATTTTGGGAATGTCCCGGTATGCTGCCAAAGGCATATTGGCAGCAAAACTCATGTATTCATACTGGGGAAAATTGACTGCTGAATGCTGCGGGCCGCAGGTAAAAATTATGGTTGTGACAATTTTAATTAATTGTTCAACTGTGTCGATTTTGCTGGGCATTCCTTTGACTTTACCGCCCTCATTCGAGGCTAATTCTTGGGCCCAAGTTTGCAGTTCCACATCTTGGGCGATCGCCTGATTTGTCGGGTAAAAGAATTTGAGATAGCCTGATACAAAGGTTTCGATCGCATTCCACAGCAGCAATCCATCATCTCGGTAAGGATAGTGAGGCAGTTGATTTGGATCGTCCATGCCCCGATTTTTCAGTTCGGTTGGGAAGGCAAATTGATCCAGACTCCAGTTACTGCAAGCCTCTCTAGCTATTTCCATTGTCTCTGGCAAGCTACCGCTTAGCAAGTCATCGACTGGCCCGCCCGGAGCGATCAAATAAGAACGCGCCAGCTCGTTGTTAGTCAACATAAACCGAAAGTGCGGTTTCAGCAACAGGCTGAGGGGGTGATTTTTAGCCAACTGTCGGGCGGTGACGATCGCGATTGGTTCCATCACCAGATGAGTACGACCTAAATGCGAACTCATTTCATGGTGATTGGCATCTGCTACTTGTACGCAGAGTTTCGCAAACAGCCAATCGACAGGAGGATCGAATGGGGTGTAGACATGGCTATCTGGCGTCGGATCTAGTTGAATGGCAATCGGTGTCATTGCCCCGCGATCGCGGATTCCCGTCCACCGCCAAGCGAAAAAAGCTCGCGGTTTTGGCAAGAATTTTCTGCCTTTTTCATAGCTGCCGCCTCCAATTTTTGAAGGCGCGCGATAGTGTTGGTCGCTACCCGTATAATCGGCAATGTAAATGTTTTTTTGTTGCAACTCTTGGCCCAGATCGAATAATGGGTGAAAGCTGGAAATTTGTGCCAGTGTTTGCGCCCGAGGATCGTCGGCATCTAACAAACGAAGCACCATCGGATTTGCTCCAGACAGGCGCTGTTCTGCAAAAGAGCGATCGGTTTGGTAGATTTTGGCAACACCAGGTAGCGGCAGCAGAGTAAAGAAATCTTCATAGTCTTGGAGATCGTCGAGAGGATCGAGAAAACTTCTCGAATCGGCCGCCAGCATATTTCCGGGAAGTTCCGATGTTGCTAGTATCCGCTCTCCAATATACTTGCTCGAAAAGTTCTCGACTGGTGGCAGATCTTTCAATAATGCCAAAGGTGATAAACTGTCATGGTCAAACTGATAAGCTTGTTGCTGACGATTCAAGGAATCGCGGCGCTGTTCTTGGTTCGGGTCGTCTTGAGGAAGAGAAGGTTTCATATTGTCTACCATTGTATAAATCAACTCTCTTTTTGTAGTAAAATATCGCACATCATCACTACCGATCGAGGATGGAATTTAAAAAGTATTGTGCAGGCTCACGCTTGATATATTCATTCTTCGCCGAGCAATAATCTTATTCCGGACTTTTTTAAACTCAGAAAAATTCCTCAAAAGAAGGCAACACTTCTCTATTGCCCTAAGTCTAGGTTGCAAGGTTTCATTCTCCCGATAAGTAGCTCGCACTCAAGAACCCCGACTTCTTTGAGATGTCGGGGTTCGGGGTGTTCGGTTTTTTGAGCTGGGTCTTGATTAGCGATTAGGCATGAGTCATTAAATATTGACCGTTGCCGTTATATTCGCCGTCGCAACTCGCGAAATTAGACACAAACCAAATTAAGTAAAACCGCCAGATGCGACGAAATTTGGCATAGTCGATGCCGTAATCTAAATCTTTGACTATTGCCTGAGAATCGTCAAAGTTTTTCAGCCAGTTAGCAAAGGTTGTGGAGTAATTGTATCCGTTGAGATACCATCTTTGAATTGTTTTGAGGTCTTTATTGTGGCTGGGAACGGCATCGTATTTCCAGTAACGCCCGTGGGGGAAAATGTATTTGTGGGTGAAAACGCTGGATATATTGTTGGGAGTGCGAACTGTGATGATGTGAATGAAAACTTTGCCGTTATCCTTCAGGAAAGATGCCAGCTTTTGGAAAGCCTTTGTTAAATTACCTACATGACAAAAAACTCCGATCGAGAGAATTTTGTCAAATTTTGTCTCGAAGTTGGCGTCGTTCAAATCGCCTTCATATAGGGTAAATCGACCGGAACTAAGGTAGCTTTCGGGGTCTTGCATCTTCTGACGCATATACTCGCATTGGTGGTGGCTGAGGTTAATGCCAGTAAAGGTGACATTGGGGAATTTGGAAAGAATGTAATTGGGAACGCAACCCCAACCGCAGCCAAAGTCTAAAATATTGTCGCCATCTTGAATTTCTAGCTTCTCAATCACATCATCAATCATCTGCATTTGCGATTGTTCAAGGTTGGCGGCTCCTTTTTCCCACAACCCCATGCTGTATTTAGGATAAATGAGTTTTCCATCGCCTAACATCGGATTCAGCATAGCTTGAGGTAAGTCGTACTGAATCTTCATTAAATCCCGCGGCCCTTCGGCTGTATGGTCTGTTTCTTTTAGTACCCATTCGTAGGGTGCAAGCAGGGACGGGAAATGCTTAAAAAAGACGGGCATACAGGTATCAAAAAGCGATCGCAATACTGAATCTGGGACTTCTAATCCGTTGATGTAAGACTCTGCTACTGCCATTTGTACCGTGTTAACTGCACTGACTGCGAGGCGGGTTGCTCCGTAGGCGATCGGACTTTTGGTATGTACATCTCCGACGATGGGAATGTGCTTTTCGATGTTTTGTAGGGCTGTTGATGAAGTCATGGTTATACGGGTTTTAAAGATGCTGCTATTCTATCTCACGAAAATTGGGTAGTTGTTAGAGAGCAAAAAAGCTGAAACTATTGCCAAGTAAGGTTTGCACAGCTTACCTCCCCAAAATCCTAAAAATATATGGCTGTTGAAGGGGATTTGATAACGGATTTATAGGGCTTTGGGCGATCTTAATTTTATTAAGAATTATGTCAGTCCATTTTAGATTTTAGATTTTAGATTTTAGATTAACTCCAGAGCTTGAATTGGGGTATTTTCACGGTGCGATGAAATTTTTAGTGCTCAATTATACCATTTGAGATTTTAGAATTGAGAATGAATGATGAGCTAAGAGTTGGACTATTGCCTAGAGTTGCATTCTTTTTTTAAACTGGTGTCAGTTGGGCGGTTGAGCTGAGGCAACGAGAAGCAAATGCCGATCGCGACTTATAGTTAAGGAATCAGGGGATACAGAAAAAATGCCGAGGAACCGGGCTTGCATACAGGTTCGCTGCAATAACAGATGTCCGCGAGATTCCTCGCTAATTAGCTAGACGCGCCACATATGCCACAGATTCACTATCTGCCGGACGATCGCACGATCGAGATAGACGACGACGATATAATTCTCGAAGCTTCCCTGCGTGCCGACATTCCCCACACCCACATCTGCGGCGGTAGCGCCCGATGTTCGACTTGCCGGGTATTGATTGTCGAAGGCTTGGAATTTTGCTCTCCGCGCACTTCGCCGGAAGAGGAACTTGCCAAAAAATTGCGTTTAGACCCGGAAATTAGGCTGGCTTGTCAGACACAGGTTGCGGGCGGCAAGGTGATTTTGCGCCGATTGGCGATCGATTCTGAAGACTTGGAATCATTTACCGACGAAATGGCGGGAAAGTTGATTTGTGCTCCTGTGGGTCAAGAGAAAAAAATTGCAATTTTGTTTGCCGATATTCGAGGGTTTACTGCGTTTGCAGAATCCCTGTTGCCCTACGATGTAATTTATATTTTAAATCGATATTTCCAAAAAATGGGTTATGTTATCAACCGCAACGGCGGGATGATTAATAATTATATGGGTGACGGTTTTATGGCGCTGTTTGGGTTGGAAAATTCTGACAAGGCGGCGGAACAAGCGGTGAGGGCTGGGGTGGAGATGCTGGAGGAACTAGAGAAACTCAATCCCTATTTTGAGACTTTATACCGTCACCGATTGCGGATTGGGATTGGGATTCACTGCGGCTGGGTGGTGGTGGGGAATTTGGGCGCGTCGAATAGCCAGACAGTGACGGCGATCGGAGATGCGGTGAATTTTGCCAGCCGGATCGAGGCTGCTAACAAGCAAGTAGGAACGAGTTTACTGATTTCCGAGGAGACTTATCAGGAAGTTAAGGAATTGGCGATCGTCGATCGGCGCGTATCCGTGCCAATTCCGGGGAAAAGTGGCGAATATCCGCTGTATGAAGTAGTCGGGATGCCGCCGCTGCCCGTGGAAATCGAAGAGATTTCCGAGGTCAATGAAAAATCTATTTGGCAAACTTTTGTCAATAATTTGCGTGCTTTGTATGCTGTTGTGTACAATTGGATTAGGAAAATTTGGAGTCACATCAAAAAACTATAGAGCAACTTTTTCGAGTTTGGTTATTTCCTCAAGAATATGAATATTCCCAATTCAATTGTCCGAATTTTTATAATGCTCCCGAACGGTCAGATAGTCGCACAAATGCGAGATAATATTCCAGGTATTGCAAGCCAAGGAATGCTTTCTACTTTTGGTGGTGGCGTGGACCTTGGAGAAAGTCCACAGCAAGCAGCAGTGCGAGAACTGGAGGAAGAAACTAGCCTAAAAAGCGATTGCCAAGTTGAATTTATCACAACTTTTCTTTACATAAAAAACAACAATCCCGAATTTATCCAAAAAAATCACCTATTTTTGGCAAAAGTTAGCAATATTGAAAAAATTGAAATTCAAGAAGGTGTGGGTTTTGTAGTTTTGAGAAAAGATGTCGATTTCGAGAAAGTCAATGCAGGGGAGGGTACTCAAATGGCTTGGAAATTGTTGCAAGAATATTTAAAATCAAATAACCTGTGTATGTAGGATGCGCAGTGCGTAGCTTACACCATAGATAGACAGTGAAAAAAT
>JAICRN010000807.1 GCA_025937335.1 Microcoleus sp. TY_ISSM_2_bin.22 | reverse complement strand
GTTAAGTTAAATAAGTGCTAATAAGCGGCTGCAAAATCGGTGTATTGCTGCATCCCTGGCTCGCGAAATGCCAACACAATATCTTCCTTGGGAACCCCTGCACGCACCAAATCCGTTGCAATCCCATCTTCTGTCCAGTCTTCCTCGATCCAGAATTTGCGATCGCGAATCCGAACGCAGACAGTCAATCGATTTTAGATTTTAGATTTTAGATTTTAGATTGAAGAATTGGATAATTAATGACCGTTTTGTTTGTCGGTAATTAAGAATGTTTCGATGTCTGGTTGAGGATGGCGGTAAAATTATAGATACTCGGTTAAAATATGCTTTATTACTTTGGGATACTCAGTTAGTTTATCCATTGCACTATTTCCTCTACTATCGATCGACATTTTTTCCCATCGCACTGCGCGAATTGCGATCGCCTCAAATCCCTGATTCAGTAAAAGCTAGGTTCAAATCATCAATCAACCCCAATTGTTGGGCCCACTCTGTTAAGTAACCCCGCTGCAAATTATCAGCTTGGACTTTCATAATTCCCAAAATATCATTCCATTGTTTTTGAGACTGAGATTGTTGCCACAAGAGCAGTTTTGCCAACACAATATCTTCAGGAGAAGCAACCCAAAATTGTTCTACACCAGCTTCGTCAAGCGCTTCTAATCGTCGTCTTGCCATTTTTGATCGGTCGAATTCAGTATTAGAATTAAGCACAATATCAGCGTTCAATACTAAAGTCATGTGAGTGACGCTCAACACCATCCCTCTACCCTCTTGAATATCTTTTACCGAACCCGGAGGGCAGTAAAAACCAGCCGTTTCTAGTGCTTCAACTAATTGAAAAATATTGTCCCGGACTAATTCAATTACTAAATCTAAATTGCGTGTTGTTCTCGGGTCGCCATAGACAGAAGCGGCAACGCCTCCTGTAATATAATAAGAGATACCTAATGTTTCAAAAATTGGGTGCAACAGTCTCGCAATTTCGCTGGGGTCTTGCGTCCACATAGAGGGCTCACTGGTGGGGGTTAAAATTGGCAACCACTTGCTACCTAATATCGATCGAGCAAATCGCTCTTTGTAGGTTGAGGGACAAGCTTTTTTCATGCCGCGCAAGCTAACAGTTTTTGCCCAACGATTTAATTTTGCCCCCATTTGCCACCGTTGGGAATTGGTGAGTTGCCGCAGTAGGTAAAAATCTATTGCATCAGCTTCAGGAGTTTTATCATCCGACTGGGCACGGTATCCAGGTTTGATGGATATTTCCGGTATGGATTGAATCATTTTGCTTGTTGATTTCCCTAATTCTATACATGATATCAGTTAACAAGGCTCACTGTAGTTCTGTCTGCACTTGTGGGCGATCGCAAATAACTTCCAGCTAGCGTCGCAACGGCTACAATGTTTCCCAACAGATCGAAGAACTCAACGCTATAACCTGTTTCTAGTCCTTCAAGGTGATGCTGTTCCACAACCGTACCGATATCGCCAGCATAAAGTCCTTCTTCAGGAAAGTTGCATAGCAAAATGACATCAGAATAAAGTT
>JAICRN010000337.1 GCA_025937335.1 Microcoleus sp. TY_ISSM_2_bin.22 | reverse complement strand
CTACCAAAAAACTGCTCAACAGCAACACGCCGCCTACGGGAATCAGCCAAAAGGCAACGGCATTCAGCCTGGGGAATGCCATGTCTTTGGCCCCTATCATTAAGGGGATCAAAAAGTTAGCAAATCCGGCCCCTGCAGGCACGATCCACAGGAAGATCATCACCGTCGCGTGAACAGTAAATAAACTGTTGTAGAGTTCGGGGGTGACAAAATCGGCGTCGGGGGTGGCGAGTTCTGTTCGCACCAAAGTTGCCATCACGCCGCCGATTAGATAGAAAATAAATGTTGTGACTAGGTATTGAATACCGATGACTTTGTGGTCGGTATTAAAAGTGAAGTAGTCGCGCCAATGTCTATCGGCGGGCGCTGTTCCGCGAGCCTCAGTGTTGGCACTTTCTTGGAACTGTGCTTGTGTCATAGTTATTAGTCATTAGTTATTAGTCATTAGTTATTGGCTCAGGAGCGAAGACCCAGTGCCAGGAACTAATGACTATTTTTAGTGATGTTTTGGGTGAAGTTGTTCTAGGGTTTCGGAATTAATTTTTATTTCCCTGACGTAGGGAGCCAAAAATTCACCGTCTGACAATTCCCCAGGATTGACTGCAACTGCTTGCTCCAAGTTTTGACTGCTAGCAACTTGCTGGCTTTGCAGCCAAGTGTCGAATTCTTCTGGCGTGTGAACGACTGCTAAAGCTTTCATAGCTCCGTGATAAGCGCCGCACAATTCAGCACAAACAACCCGGTATTCGCCGGTTTTAGTTGGTGTAAATCTCAGTTCGCTCGGCCGCCCGGGAATTGCATCTTGTTTGAGGCGAAATTCCGGCAGCCAAAATGCGTGCAGCACGTCTTGAGCTGAGATATTTAGCTGTACGTCGCGGTTGGCTGGGATATGGAGTTCGCCGGAACTAACGCCGCTTTCTGGATAGCTAAATATCCAGGCGTACTGCAAACCCATGACATTTACAACTAAGTCTGCTGGTTTGTTTTCATTTTCTGGGGAAGCGCCGACGCCTAGAGCAACGAGTTGTCTAGACGGAATTTGAGGGGCTTTTTGGGGTGTATCTGAGAGTGTGGCTGCGATCGCACTTCCCCGCATTTTAGAGTGCGCTTGCATGGTGCCGTGGTCGTGATTTCCCATCGGATCGAGGCCTCCCATTGAGTTGTAAATCTCAAAACTGTAGACTCCGATTCCTAAAATAATCACCGCCGGCACGGCTGTCCAAAGAATTTCTAAGGGAAAGTTGTCATGCCAAGGCGGCCCGTCTGTGTTGTCTCCTTGACGGCGGCGATATTTAATTGCAGCAACGATGAGAATTCCCTGGACCATGATAAATAGTCCAGTGGAAATGGTCATCATTGTATTGAAAAGTGCGTCTATGTCGGATGCTTCATCAGAGGCGGCGATCGGCAGTAAACCGTGATTCTGCCCGTACCAGAGACTGATCAGAGTCACTCCGATGCCGGCGAGCATGGTGAGGATGGAACTTGGAATGTTCACGCTGGTACTTCTTAATAGCGACACTTCTTCGCTTGAAAAATGAAGGAAGCGCCTCTGGGTTATCAATTTTTAATTGTAAATGGTATTTTTAGTAAAATGTCTATCTTAAGGGTTACTTAAGGCTTAGTATGTTTGACCGATCGCCCGCGCGCCTCAAAAACACGTCTTTTGTACCTTGACAAAAATGAGTAAAAATGCTACACAATCGCTCTGTTTGGCTGCTAAATTTGAGATTTTTTCTCAAATACCATCAAATGCTGCTGGGGCAATATATCTTTTGTCTCTTTCCATACTAAACCGACGGCTGCCATTTCTTTTTTCACCTGCTTCTGCGTCATTTTGTGCAAACCTTTAATGGGAATCATCGGGTTTTCGCCTCGATACTCGATCGATACCGTGCGGCCTCCTGGTTTGAGTGCTTTCACAATTCCTTGCATCATTTCTCTGGGATATGCAAATTCGTGATAAGCATCCACCATCACAACTAAATCAACGCTGTTTTCCGGCAAATTCGGATTGTCGATACTTCCCAAAACTGGCTCAACGTTAGCGATATTTTTTTCTTGTTTATTCAATTTAATAAAATTAATCATTTCCGGCTGCACGTCAACTGCTAAAACCTTTCCTTCTGGAACTAAGGGAGCGATGCGAAAGCTAAAATAGCCAGTTCCCGCTCCAATGTCTGCTACAATATCGGTGGGTTTTAAATCGAGATTGTTCACTAATCGAGCTGATTTTTCTTCCATGCCGCGAGACGGTCTTTCCAGCCAACCAGCGCCTTGATATCCCATGACTTGGGCAATTTCTCGACCCATGTAAAATTTGCCGGTGCCGTCGGGATTGTGGACGGTTCGCTGCTGATAAATGGGGTCGCTGTTGGCGGTTTTACTTGCTGCTGCACAGGCATTGAGCGGCAACAGGCAAAGAATTGTCAAGATTATTACTGTTAATGGTTTAAGGAGTTGTGCGGTTTTTTTCACGATATTTCTGATTTTCTGTTTAAATTTATTTCTCGTTCCCTGGCTCTGCCTGGAAACCCAGATCCAGAGGCTCTGCCTCGGTAATATCCAGAAGAGTTTAAGATTTAATGGACAGCGGATTCTAACAGTTTGATTGTACCAGAATTTGCGTCAATTTCAACTTCTAGGCCGATCGGCAAAGTGAACTGATCCCGAATGTGTCCCACCATGGAACCATACCACGCAGGAATCTTCAAAGGGCGAATGTGGTCGGACAAGACTTGAGGCAAGGTTAGCGACTCTTGGGGTTTTTCAGCTTCGCACTTGGTACACTGTCCGAAAATAAAACCTGAAATTTTATCGAGAATGCCCGCTAATTTGAGCTGCGTCAACATTCTATCGATGCGATAAACCTCTTCGCCCACTTCCTCAACAAACAAAATACTGTTTTCCCATTCCGGCAAATAAGCCGAACCCACCATTGCTGCGATTACTGATAAATTGCCGCCGATTAGTTTTCCCCTAGCTGTGCCGCGCCCGATTGTTTCAAATTGCACGCTTTTGGAGTTTTGCATGGTCACAGAGCCACACTCAAACAAAACTTTCTTGAGGTAATCTACGGTAAATGGACTCCAACTTGATGCACCTAAAGGGCCGTGAAAAGTAACTATATTAGTTTTAGCATAAATCGCCAACAACAGCGCAGTAATATCGCTGAATCCCAGAATAATTTTGGGATTGTTGCGGATAATATTGTAATCCAGGAGCGGCAATATCCGACCGCAGCCCCAGCCGCCCATCCCGGTAAAAATAGCTTGCACTGAGTCATCGGCAAAGGCTGCATTGACATCGGCGGCGCGATCGGCATCCTTGCCTGCTAAATAGCCGTAGCGGTCGTAAAAATGCTCTCCCAATTTAACTTTTAAACCCAGGTTATCCAGAACTTTAAAAAATGGCTGCACTTCTTTTTCGTAGTTGAAAGCCGCAGGATTGATTAAAGCTACAGTATCGCCGACTTGCAGGCGGCGCAGCTCGATCGCAGTTTTGGGAGATAGGTTAGTTTGGGCGATCCTGTTCGAGGGCTTCGCTAACGGCAAAAGCTGAGTACCAATAGCAGTCAGCCCAAAAGTTCTGAGCAGAGCACGGCGGCAGAGAGTCATAGGTGTTATACCCTTATTCGATTAAGTGAGGTACAGGTTTAGATTTTAGATTTTAGATTTTAGATTTTAGATTGGGGGATTGAGCAATTGTTAATTCATTGATGAATGGCTCACGCGAGAACTGTTATAGATGGTTTTTGCTATAATTGTATAGCAAAAATTCTGTCATATCAGTTTAAAATTGCGAGTTTCAAATGAAAACAGACACTCAAATCTCAGCTAAAAAATCTTGGGCTCAAGCTTTAGCCCGTCCGGCTGCGGAATTTCCGCTGACTCAGCTATTGGTTAAAAGCGGTAAAATTCCCGAAGGATTGCGGGGAACTCTCTACCGCAACGGGCCCGCACGTTTGCAACGCGGCGGCATGAATGCGGGACACTGGTTTGATGGCGACGGTGCAATTTTGGCAGTACATTTTACCGATGAAGGTGCTGCGGCTGTTTATCGCTACGTGCAGACAGCGGGATATCAAGCTGAGGAAAAAGCTGATAAGTTTCTCTACCCTAATTACGGCATGGCACCACCGGGGCCTGTGTGGCTGCGCTGGAGCAAACCTGTTAAAAATGTTGCCAATACTTCTGTTTTAGCTTTGCCGGATCGGCTTTTAGCTTTGTGGGAAGCAGGCCCGCCTCACCGCCTCGATTTGCAAACCTTAGAAACTCGCGGAACGGACGATTTAGGAAGTTTAGAGAGTGGCTCGTCTTATTCCGCTCACTGCAAGCGCGACCCGATTACTGGCAATATTTTTAACTTTGGAATTACACATGGTGCCAGTACCAAGTTGCATCTCTATAAAAGCGATCCTACAGGCAAAATTGTGCAACAAGCAATTGTTGCTTTAGAAGGAATTCCTTTGTTACACGATTTTGTTTTAGCAGGAAAGTATCTAATATTTTTTGTACCGCCGGTGCGACTTAAAGTTTTCCCAGCGTTAGCTAGAATTAGAAGTTTCGGCGATTCTTTGGAATGGAAACCCGAGTTAGGAACGCAGATATTAGTGGTTGACTCGAAAACTCTCTCTTTAGTTAGCCGCGGCGAAACAGATTCTTGGTTTCAGTGGCATTTTGCTAACGGTTTTGTCAATGAAGATGGTGATGTGGCTGTAGATTTTGTGCGCTTTGCTGACTTTCAAACTAATCAGCGGCTGAAAGAAGTAGCGGCGGGTGAAACTCGCACCGATGCGGAGGGGACTCTGTGGCGGGTGCATCTCAATCCTCTGACGGCCAAAGTGACAGCAACAGAAGAATTGTTGGATCTACCTTGCGAATTTCCGACGGTACCTGCTTCAGAAATAGGGCAAGACTCGCGATATATTTATCTGGCAATGTATCGCCCTGACGTTGATATTGTAGCGGAACGTTACGGTGCGATCGCCCGTTTTGACACGCAAAGCCGCCATCTCACAATTGCCGACTTGGGCGAAAATCGCTATCCCGCAGAGCCCATCTACGTTCCAGATATTTCGTCGGAGAAAGGTTGGATAGTAACAGTTATTTATGACGGCAATTCTGACAGCAGCGAAGTCTGGATATTTGACAGCGACGGACTTTCAGAGTCTCCTGTTTGCCAGCTAGAATTGCCCGGTGTCATACCTTTGGGCTTTCACGGCACTTGGAAATCCGCCGTATGAGAATTGTGTAAAGAAGTGTTGCGGAAGATTTATTAAAAATTGTTGCCGCTTTAACTTCTAGTTGTTAAGGTGTGTGTAGATAGGAAATTCTCATATCTAGGAGGTGTGGAATTGATCATCTGTATTGCTCAATTATCCTGTGCCAATTCGCGCGATTCGCCGGCGATTGTAAGTCGCGACTGCACAGGATATCGTCTGCCTCTGCGGACTAAAAAAAGAGGGGTAATTAAGCCCCAAAAAATGACAAATTCGGGTGAATATTCCCGGCGAATAAATTCGCGGCTACACAGGCAAAGTCCGCCTCCGCGGACTGAAGAAAACCAATCCCGGCGAATAAATTCGCGGCTGCACAGGCAAAGTCCGCCTCCGCTAACTGAAGAAAGAGCGGTACTAAAGCCAGCTTTGGCATGATTCCCGACTAGGTTTTCTCATCTCACGTTTGTCTGCTTGCATGAGGTTAAATGACCAGATGTTTGACTGATTTCTGGCACACTAAAAGTTTAGTTCAACTCACGCGCACGTTAGCGATTCAACAGTTTTTGGTTTTGAGTTAACCCCACAAGTAAATGAGGTCTATCGAAACAAGATAGCCTTTCCCAAAATTATGAATTATGAGTTGTTACCGCCAAAACATTCAACTCATAACTGATAATTCACAACTCACAACTCATAACTCCGTGCCGCGGTGAGCATCAACCAAAAGGTTTAATCTATGCAACTTCAAGGAAAAACAGCTCTTGTTACAGGAGCTTCGCGCGGAATTGGGCGATCGATCGCCCTGGAATTAGCGAGACAAGGAGTCAAACGCTTGTTAATTGTGGCGCGCAACCGCAAGCAATTAATTGAACTGGCAGAGGAAATCGATGTTTTGGGCACAGAAGTAGTGCCGTTAGCTTTGGATTTAACTCAGTCAGTAGCGGTGAATATTGCGATCGCCCAAGCTTGGCGAGATTGCGGCCCGATTCACCTGCTAGTCAACTGTGCGGGCGTCGCGCACCAAGCATCTTTCTTGCGTTCCCCGCTGCCGTTGATCGAGGAAGAAATCGCCTTAAATTTGCTCGGAACCTACACAATTACCCGCTTGATAGCTCGGCGAATGGCGGCTCAAAAAGAGGGAACAATCGTCAATGTTTCGAGCTTGATGGGAAAAATTGCCGCTCCGACAAT
>JAICRN010000399.1 GCA_025937335.1 Microcoleus sp. TY_ISSM_2_bin.22 | reverse complement strand
TTCTGGGAGATTGAAAACCGTGTCGCGAGGAAGGCCCGGAGGAATAGCGACTCAAGGGACTCTCATTCGAGCGAGTGTTCTTTTTTCTCAGTAAGAGTGCTGGGTGTGATATGATCGTCATCGGTCTAAAATAGAGTATAACTAGACAACGTAAAAACTTAACTGGATTAGTTGAGTGCGTAGTCACACCTAACGGTGTTGCAGTTTAGGAAAGCTCGCATTTGAACAAAACCTAACTAAAGATCGGTGACTAATTAAATACGGTAGGGCATACCGAAATTTACGCTTCTGGAGAAACCGACCTCTACTTAGACTGGAGTAATCCTGTCGCCAGCAAGTCGGCTCGTTGAATGAAGAATCTCAGTTTATTTATACCTGAGAATGTCAAAATAGTCTACTTGACTCGGAATGTTAAGATTAAACGTTTTAACACAGAGTATGGAGTAACAGTAATGGCAACCGCTGGTGTGCAGTTGCACCCGGCAAAAGTTAGCTAAAACTGACTTTAGTAAAAGATTTTGAAAAAAGTTAATCGCTTTTTCACCAAAATCTCGAAGATCTGCCGGCAAAAACGAAAAACATGAAGGAGAGAAATCCTAGGAAACTATTCGCATGGTCAATCTCAAAACCACAGTCAAAGACATCGGCTTTACTCACGAAGATTTTGCAGCCCTACTTGATAAATATGACTATCACTTTAGCCCGGGCGATGTAGTAGCGGGTACAGTTTTTAGTATAGAACCCAGGGGCGCTCTGATTGATATCGGTGCTAAAACAGCAGCGTACATTCCCATTCAGGAAATGTCCATCAATCGAGTGGAAAGCCCTGAAGAGGTATTGCAATCAAACGAAACCAGAGAATTTTTCATCCTCACCGATGAAAATGAAGACGGACAATTAACCCTGTCCATCCGGCGTATCGAGTATATGCGGGCGTGGGAAAGAGTGCGACAACTGCAAGCAGAAGATGCCACAGTACGATCGCAAGTATTTGCCACCAACCGCGGCGGCGCACTCGTGAGAATAGAAGGGTTGCGAGGCTTTATTCCCGGTTCTCACATCAGTACCCGCAAACCGAAGGAAGAATTAGTCGCCGAAGAATTACCATTAAAATTCTTAGAGGTAGACGAAGACCGCAACCGCCTAGTGTTGAGTCACCGTCGCGCCTTAGTTGAGCGCAAGATGAACCGCCTCGAAGTTGGCGAAGTGGTCATCGGTACAGTACGCGGTATCAAGCCTTACGGTGCCTTTATCGACATCGGCGGCGTCAGCGGCTTGCTGCACATCTCGGAAATTTCGCACGATCACATCGATACGCCTCACAGCGTCTTCAATGTCAACGACGAAGTGAAAGTGATGATCATTGACTTGGATGCCGAGAGGGGCCGGATTTCTCTCTCCACCAAGCAATTGGAACCGGAACCGGGCGCGATGGTCAAAAATCGCGAATTGGTGTACGAAAAAGCTGAGGAAATGGCAGCTAAGTTCCGCGAGAAAATGCTCGCTCAAAAGCAAGCTAAAGCAGGCATAGATATTCCTGTAGACTCGATCGATGCTGATGATGACCTCTCCGACGAAATACTCGAAGACGTACCCTCAGCAATGGAAGAGGATCTGCCCGAGGTAGCACCGGAAGCAGCCGCAGCAGCACCCGAAGCAGTATTAGATTTAGTAGAGGAAGAAATCCCTCCTGCGACAGTCGAATAACATCGCAGTCACGGTTATTCAAAGAGGGGATTTCCCCTCTTTTTTTTGCCTTTAAAGTGCCAATTACCAATCATCAATTACCAATTATATCGTTTCGGGTTGCACGATCGACACGATCTAGATGACACCGCGCCGTGCCCTTGGATTACCCGGATTAACGCTCTTTCATCACTCTAAATAAAATACAACAACGGTATACCATTGGTAACAAGTTAGAAAAGAGTAGCTTTTGTCAATACCTGTTTGTAGAGAAATCAGTCAACTAATAATGATAATCCAAAAAAGGGCATGGGTGGGAAAATCTAAATCTAAATAAGCTGTTGCACATTTAAACTGTGATACAAGCATTGCCCTTATTTTTTATTTTACGACCCCATTAAATTATTAATTCCACTTCATTTAAGAGGCGGTGCAATAAATACTCTAGCTTTTCAATTGATGTAAAAAGTCGATTGGCAATATATTCTTTTGCCGAATGCCATACTAATTCAATTAAGTTATAGTCGGGGCTGTATTCGGGGAGGAATTCTCAATGAAGATTAAGCATTTCTGTTTCAATTATTTTCAGGTACTCTTCTTTATTATGAAAACTAGCATTATCAATAATGATCAATATTATCGCTCTTTTTTCAGCCAATACTGAAGCGGGATTACCTGCTGATACCCATTCATTGATTAGCTCTTCATCAAAGAGTTTTAGCACTCGATCCAAAATTATATGAATTGCCTTTTTTGAGGAACTCTACCACCTTTTTTTATCCGAATTTCTAACTACTCCCATTACATTAACTCTGCCTTTTCTTCGGTCTCCTCTGACCTTTTTTCGGCTGCCTTTTTTACACCAGTTCTTTCTTTTGGTGACGCTTAAACTAAATCCCCTCTCGTCCCAAAACCATACCTGTAATCGTTCTGGCGTTGATTTTTATACTTTTAAATATTCTGCTATCTTTATTTTAAACGCTGTTCTTTTTTCAGGATTTCTCTTGGACTCTAGGCTATACTTAGCCCAGATGTACACATATTTTTTTTTATATCCTCCGAACTTGGACTCCACTTAATTTTATTACTGTGGATTATTCTAAGTACGTTGCTAATCTCTGCGCTGTCCATCGTCCAAAATCATCTCCTAATTATTGAGGGTATTTTTCTATAGTTTATAATAATAAATCTATATATTTATCTGTGGCTTTTTTGTGATTTACCTTCATTCTATCATCTATTAGACTTTCTAAATTGTCGGGGTCTCCCTTCAGACACCAATAAGATACTTTGTTTACCGAACCACCAAAAAAATCAGCAATTTTAGATGGTGTTTTGCCGTCATTGAGCAATAATAAAATCAGAATTTTTTCTCTAACATTTGCCTTGTTTTCCTCTTTTAAAGCTTTCTGTAGTTTCTCTATTTGTTTAGGATTGAGATGGTTTTGGGCTGGCATTTTTGTAGAGATTGACTAAACTCATTTTATATTATACCCTATTTAAAGGCACAACAGCTTATTACTAATCTGAACAGTTGAGCAAGCTCAATCTTCATCACACTTTTGGCTGCTGCCATAACCATTGATTCAACTTGTTCGTCTGTTAATTTATTATTCCTGGCAACATTATTAATGTCACTATTAATAACTTGTTCCGTAATACTTTGGGCGTACCTTTGAGTAAAATTTTTGCGAATTTCAACAAAATCTAAGATTTCGCTAAAATTTTTTTTACAGCCTTCACACTTAAACAGTCGTCGATTTACTTTGAGAATTACTTCTCTGTTAGTGATTGGTAAATCTCTAACTAAGTGCGTTTTATTTTGATGTAGGTGGCGGCTTGTTTGTCCGCATCGCGGGCAAACTGCGGTTTTATTGTTGACGGTAACGGATAAAATAATTGTTGATTCTGTCTCTAAGCTCTCCTCTACAATTACACCAGGTAGATTCAGGATTTTTGTCATTAATCTTTTTAGATTTAACTTGAATGCTCGCTGTATTCATAACATTTTAGCATACTAAGTACGGAAGAACTAGGTTTAGCAGTTCCAAGCCTAGGGCCAGAAAATACTAATTTTATGCTTGTATATAACTATATGCTCATGTGTAACTAAAACTTGATTTACCTAAATACATTAAAGTAAACATCAGCCTTTAGATAGATTTTTGTAATACAAAAATGTGAAAAGCTGACATTTGTAAATATTCAAAGGTAAAAAAATAGCACAAAATCCTTCAGTTTTGGGTTTTGAGGCATTTAAAAATGCACAGATGACCTATGCTTAAGCGGAAGAAGATTTTCAGAGACGTTGTTGTTCACAAATCAAATAGACTGGCTATAGCTTCTGGCGATTGATTGGCAGACATACATTACAAGTACAATCTAATCTAAGGCAAAATTTCTATGCTCCTATCACCTCAAGAAAAAGATAAACTATTAATTTTCACGGCTGCCCTGTTAGCAGAAAGGCGTAAGGCAAGAGGATTGAAGCTTAATTATCCCGAAGCAGTGGCATACATCTCCGCTGCAATTATGGAAGGTGCAAGAGAAGGAAAACTCGTTAGTCAGTTGATGAGTGAAGGGTCAACCCTATTGAAGCTGGATGATGTCATGGATGGAATAGCGGAAATGATCCATGAAGTGCAAGTCGAGGCAACCTTTCCCGATGGGACAAAATTAGTAACGGTACATAACCCAATAAAAGAGTAAGCAAAAAATAATCCCATTAGCATCGGCATGAGGAAAGCAAAAGATGTACGCGAGTAATAAAGTTACGATTTACGAAGACGTTGACTTTAAGGGAAACAGAAAAGAGCTTGATGAGGGCGAATATAACATTTACGATCTGGGCATTGGTGACAATAAACTGAGTTCGCTGACAGTACCAGCAGGCATGAAAGCTATCGTGTACGAATATGAGGATTTTCGGGGGCGTAGTAAAACATTCACCAGCAATGTCAAGGATCTAAGAAAAGTTAAAGTTGAGGGAAAGAGCTTTAATGACGCAACTTCCTCAATTAGGATAGCAAGAATACTGATGACTGCGGGACAAATTGTAATTACTAACTCAGAGCCAATCAAACTAAATGCTAAGCGAGAAAAAGACGCTATTAAGCTGAAAGTCAAAAATTTAGGCGACCGCCCTATCCAAGTCGGTTCTCATTTCCATTTTTATGAAGTCAATGGCGATACGCCAAATAAAACAAAAGAGGCTGTAACGGGTCTGCAATTTGACCGCGAGAAGACTAAAGGAATGCACTTAAACATTACAGCAGGAACGGCAATCCGATTTGAACCAGGGGATGAAAAAGAAGTCGAGTTGGTTCCATTCGGCGGTACGAGAGAAATCTATGGTTTTAATGGAAAAGTAAATGGATCGGTGGATAAGAAATAACTGAAAAAGTGGGAGATTAGCTATGCCAAAGTCAGCAGCCCGCCTGGGAATTGGGGGACCAGTGGGCAGCGGAAAAACAGCCCTGATCGAGTGTATCGTCCCAAAATTGATGAGCCAGGGCATTGAAGTTGCTGTAGTTACCAACGACTTATTAACGACGGAAGATGCAGACCGACTTAAAGGTCGAGGATTTCTGCCTTCAGAACGGATTGTTGGAGTAGAAACGGGTAGTTGTCCGCATACAGCCATTAGGGAAGATCCGACTATGAATCTTCTAGCTGTAAAGGATTTTGAATTACAGTTTCCTCAGTTAGATTTAATATTGATTGAAAGTGGCGGTGATAATCTTGCCTCTACCTTTAGCTATGAGTTGGTAGATGCCTACATTTTTGTGATTGATGTGGGTGCGGGAGATGATATCCCTCGTAAAAATGGCCCCGGTTTCGTGCAAGCTGACCTGGTGGTAATCAATAAAATTGATATTGCTCCTTATGTGGGTGCGGACTTGGATTTAATCCGCAAACAAGCACCCATATACCGCCGAGGCAAACCGATTGCTTATACCAATTGCAAGA
>JAICRN010000297.1 GCA_025937335.1 Microcoleus sp. TY_ISSM_2_bin.22 | reverse complement strand
TTTCTATTTTAATAATTGACGTTGCCCTCGTTGCCTGGTCTTTGCACTTGATGCAAGAGGCGATCGCGCAACGGGAATTTTCACTAATGCTAGCCGGCACCCTAGTTGCGGCCTCAGCCGCGGCCCTGGTAGTCGTCTACTTCCTCATGGGGTCTTGTTTGAGCCATTTGACCGAAATATCCCAACACACTTACTAAATCATAGTAGGGATTGACGATTATCCAGAAGCGAGGAGAGGTTTTTTTGACAAAAAGCCCAAAGCCTTGCCAGTCCAAGGCTCAAAATTAATTTTGTAAAAACGCTTGACAAATATTGGTCACTTAAGGCATGATTGAGGACGCGAAAAGAAAGGGGAATTAGCTCAGTTGGTAGAGCACTACAATGGCATTGTAGGGGTCAGCGGTTCGAGCCCGCTATTCTCCATTAAGAAAACCCGTCAACACAGCGGGTTTTGTTGTTTCTCTAAGAAAAACAGCAGATCTGCTATTCTCACTTAGGGGTGACAAAACCAAACAATCCCAGATCCTCAATGCGATAAATCTGCGATATGCCAAAAGGCTCCGTAAATATAGGAGTTTTCCAGGATCGGCTACGGTTAGCCTGGTAGTGGCAGGGCAAACGTTTCTGGCTGTACATCGGTTTGCCCGACACGATCGCCAATCGCAAGGCAGCCGAAATCAAAGCCCGCCAAATTGAACTTGACATGGCCAGTGGCAACTTTGACCCGTCACCGACCAAATACAAGCCACAGAAACAAGAATCCATCTCTGTTTCTGAGTTGTTTTACCAATTTGTCGAATACAAGCGCCGTTCCATCTCGATCGGTGGTTTGACTAAATATCTTGCGTTACAAAAACACGTTTCTGTGTTTTTCAACAACAAAACGACAATTTCTGTTTCTGAAAGTATTGCTGAGAAATTTAAAAATTGGCTGGCACAGAAACTTGAACCCGTCAAAGCACGCGAACGGATTGTTTTGATGAACGCTTGCTGGGAATGGGCACAGAAAAAGAAGCTAGTTACCGAAAATCCTTGGGCTGATGTTCCCGTGATTGTCGCGCCCAAACAGAACCCGCAGCCGTTCACACTGACAGAAATAAGCGCGATCGTTCAGAAATTTCGTTTTGACCCATATCTGAAACACTACGCGGACTATGTGGAGTTTAAGTTCTGTGTCTGCCTTCGCACCGGGAAGCAGCAGCATTGCGATGGCAACACTGTTCATCAAACTGCGATCGCATCTGGATCGGAGAACGTTTGAGCAATGGCGCTGGCAACGGCACCAAAACTCCAAAACTAATAAGGCGCGCACGGTGCCGCTAACACGGACGCTTCAACAGCTATTAATGAGCAGGCGAGCGAATGACTTGCAACCCGATGACTTAATTTTCACCAGCACAAACGGCTGTGCGATCGACTCCAAGAATTTCTGTAAGCGCTACTGGAAACCAGCGCTTGCTGAATTAGGGATTGATTGTCGCCGACCCTATACCACCCGACACACTTTGATTTCGCATGGGTTGGAATCTGGCATGAATCCGGTTGCCGTGGCAGCCCCCACCGGCCACGTCCGCACCTTGTACCACAATTATGCCGGACTCGTCAACCCACCACGGCTACCCGATTTACTCCCCTTATTGAACCCTGTTTCCGGGGAGCATCCCGCTTTTTAACTAAGCAGAAATACTGAGTTGAATGTGGTTATTTAAATATGCACATCTGAGTTTTAAAATGAGTAAAAAAAACTGCTAATTTCTGGTGCTACTGTCTCAAATAAATGCTCTCTGACAGTCACTTCTATAGATTCAAAGCTACAGAATAATACATTAATTTACTCCTCGAAATAAGTGAAGTATAACCTGAGAAATATGGCTATGACTTCGGGAGATGGACAACAGCTAGACTTGCCACATATCTAGGTAAAAAGACAGGAATTGAGCTGAATAGCACCCAAGTAACGAGGATTTTCAAATCAAAAAAGTATGTTTACCTCTGGTCTAAATATAGCGATGATAAGCAAGATACCGTAGAAAGGGGTTGATTTAAAGATAAATTAGCTGAGGATCTAAGAATAGCAAAATAATTTCCAGCTCTTTTACAGGTATAGTTTTGGGACGAGAGCGGATGAAGGTTTGAGAGAAATTAGAAGGAAAAATTGGTGTAAAAAAGGGACAAGAAGCAAGAAAAGAGGAGAGCGACGAAAAGGTCGTATTAATGTCATGGGCGGAGTGAGATATTCAGACAAAAAAATATGGGTGGATTTTATGACATCTGGAAATGCGGCTAATTTTTATGCAGTGCTGAAAAACTTTTATGCAGATTTAAGAGAAGAGTGGATATTGCAAGGGAATCTAGCGGAAAACTTTCAAGATAAAGGCTGTAAATTTGTGATAATTTTGGAGAACGCTAGTTTTCATAAAAAAGCAGAGATTTTGCAGAAAATAGCCTCAGAAATGCCGAATTGAATCGGAGAGTTTTTACCCAAGTATAACCCTGACTACAACCTAGTTGAATTAGTATGGCATTCCGCCAAGGAATATGTTGCTAATAGATTATTTGAATCTATTGAAAAACTAGAGTCTCTGTTAAATAAATTGTTATATGAAGGAGAACTAATTATGAAATGACGAAAAATTAAAAATAAAGGTAACGCGAGTTAATGCAGTTTAGATGTTTGACAGCTTAGCGCGATTACTTCTATTTTTTATCAAAAAATATATCAAGCTGTGCGAGAGGTTGAACCCGATCGCATACCAAGTAATCCAGATGGCTCAAAATGAATACAACTGTCCTAAAATCTCAATTCTCAAATCTAAAAACGCTAACTGCGCCGAATATTAAAACAACACCAATCTTGGCGCTTCCACAGAGTAGCAACAATCCAGCCGTGCTGTTCGAGAGTGTCGGCAATTGGTTTAGCTTGGTCGAGCAAAATGCCGCTGAGCACGGCCCAAGTAGTGGGTTTGCTAATTGCAGTGAACTGCGGGATTAAATCAATGATTACTTCTGCTAAAATGTTGCAGATCAAACCGTCGATCGGCTCATCTACAATTTCTTTCAAGCGATCGATACTGCCGAGCTCTGCAACTAACTGCTGAGAATTAACGCGGTTGAGTAGTCTGTTGCTAATGGTCGATCGCACTGCCAAAGGATCTGTATCCAAAGCGTAAACTTTTGTAGCCCCCAACAACACCGCGCCGATCGACAAAATACCCGATCCGCACCCGATATCCGCAATTACGCACTTGCTGTCATCAAAACCGAGCCGCATTTCCAGCGACTCCAGACAAAGTTGAGTAGTAGCGTGAGCGCCAGTACCGAAGGCCACACCGGGATCTAAACGCAAAATAATGCGATCGGTATCAGTCGGTGGGGGCAGCCAGGCAGGATTAATTAAAAAGCGATCGCCCACTTCTTGAGGCTGCCAGTGCTGCTTCCAAGTGCTGCCCCAGTCTTCCTCTTCAATCAAATCCCACTGCATCGCAGGTACGGGCAAACCCGCACACAGAGCATCTTGGCGCAGCCACAGAGACAGAGCGGCCAAATCCAGCAATCCTGCCTGTTCTTCGGGCAAATAAGCCGACATCAGGCAGGAATTACTTTTGATTTCAGTAGCAGTTCCCCGACACCTAAACCGTTCGAGACGCCAAAAGATGATATCTTCTAGCGCCGGATCGCAAAGAATTCTAATTTCCCACCAGCTATGTGCCATAACGATTTTAGATTTTAGATTTTAGATTTTAGATTGGCCCAGGGGAACTGGAGACTGGGAACTGGGGAGTGAGGAATGAGAATTGGCTAATAGAAAAATTCCCACTTTCTTGCCAATTACCAACGATCAATTACCCATTACCAATTATCAGTCCTGGCATCCAAAATCTAAACTCCTCAATCCGTCAAAGATTTACCGTGTAAGCATCCCGAATTCCCGGAACTTTTAGGATCTCGGCCAGTATCCCTTCTGGTAGAGGGTCATCGAGGCTCAAAACCATCACCGCATCGCCTCGCACGATTTTACGGCCTACCTGCATACTGGCAATATTGACATTAAAACTACCCAATTGGGAACCAATTTTGCCAATAATCCCCGGCATATCGCGGTGCAGGGTAAACAGCATATGGTGAGTGGGGGAAACGTTGACCGGGAAATCGTCAACGCTGGTAATCCGAATTTCGCTTTCGCCGAGCACTGCACCTGTCACGGTGTGTTCGCCGAGGGTTCCCTTGGCCGATAGGTGCAGGGAGCCGGTGTAGTCGCGAATCGAGGCGTCTCTGGTTTCGACGACCCGAATTCCGCGTTCTTTGGCTTCAATGCTGGCGTTGACGTAGTTAACGCGCTCTCGCAGGGCTTGGGAGAGCAGGCCTTTGAGGGCGGCGACGACTACGGGCTGGCTTTGGTTGTTGGCCAATTCGCCTTGCAGTTGAACGTTGAGGTAATCGACTCGGCCTCCGGCTAGCTGGCTGACGAGGTTGCCGAGGGTTTCGGCGAGTTGCAGGTAGGGTTTGAGTTTTTCGATCGAGTCTGGGAAAATGCCGGGTATGTTCACAGCCGATCGCGCCGGCAATCCCAACAGCACGTCGCGAATTTGTTCGGCAACATCGATCGCCACATTCACCTGAGCTTCCGCTGTCGATGCTCCCAAGTGGGGCGTCAGCACGATGTTCTGGCCGACATTCCGCAACGGGGAATCGGCTTCCAGCGGTTCGTGTTCGTAAACGTCCAAAGCTGCGCCGGCGATCTTGCCTTCTTTGATGGCTTCTGCGAGGGCTGCTTCGTCGATGATGCCGCCTCTGGCGCAGTTTATGATGCGGGCCGTAGGCTTCATTTTCGACAGCACTTCAGCGTTAATTAAGTGCAGGGTTTCCGGCGTTTTGGGGATGTGCAGGGTGATGTAGTCGGATTCGCGCATCAGCAGTTCGAGTTCTACCAAGCGACAGCCCAACTGGTCGGCTCTTTCGGTCGAAATGAAGGGGTCGTAGGCCAGCAGTTTCATGCCCATTGCTTTGGCTGCGGCGGCGAGGTGGGAGCCGATTTTGCCCAAACCGACGATGCCGAGGGTTTTTTTGTAAACTTCTACGCCGATAAAGCGGTTGCGTTCCCATTTACCACCTTTGACGGATGCGTTAGCTTCCGCAATGTGGCGGGACATCGAGAGCATCATGGCGATCGCGTGTTCGGCGGCGGCGATCGTGTTGCCTTCGGGGGAATTGACGACTACAATTCCTTTGCGGGTAGCGGCGGGTACATCGACATTATCTACGCCGACGCCGGCTCTGCCGATAATTTTAAGTGAATTCCCGGCTTCTATGATTTCTTTGGTAACTTGGGTGCCAGAACGGATCATCAAAGCATCGTAATCTGGAATAATTCGTACCAGTTCTTCGGCTGAGAGTCCTGTGTTTACGTCAACTTGCGCGACTTGGGAGAGGATGTCAATTCCGGCTTGGTCGATCGGATCGGATACTAGAACTTTAGGCATAGCAAGCAATTGAGTGCAATAGTAAAAATAGACCGAGCGTTGGCGAGCTCAAAGTTGAGGCTTATGACTTAGAGCAGTATCTAACAGCTCAGCTCAAGCTTGCCTTTGTGCAGTTTGAATTGTATCTGTATTCGGTCAAGGTCGGCCGTTTTTTGCGTGAAATATTTCAGCTTTGCGGGCGATCGGACTCTCTGACCGTCTGAAAATCCCGCAATTGCTTAGCTAGTATGTCTTTTCTGTCTATAATAGACTTTGGCTATTCAAGCCTAACTATCAGGAATTGTTTTCTAGTCAGTAACGAGCGGGCTAAAGCCACGCTCGCTTGTAAGAGCAATCAAAGCAAGCTGTACTGACGGGCCTCAGTCTTAACTGACTACGTTATTTAGGTCATGACACCCTGGGATGCGAAGCTAGTCCCCCGCTCTGTCGCTGGTGGTTAAACAGTTTTAAAGTCACTGAAACAGTGCTGCCAGCCTAACAAGCCTTTATAACAAAGGCGCGTGCTAACTTTACCCCGCAAGGGAGTTGAGGCAACCATACCTCAAAAAATCGGAGAGGTTGTATTAAATTCCCTCTCCGCCCCGTAAGGGGAATTAAGGCAATTGAAATCGCCTGGTCGTTTTCCACGAGCGGGCTAAAGCCACGCTCGTTTCCCACTTACCGAGTATTTTTTATGAATTATCTTATCGCCGTACTGCCCGATCGAATGCAAGCCGAAGCTGCCTACTGTGCTCTGGAAAAAGAAGGCTTGCCCATGAAGCAAGTGAGCATTTTGGGCCGCGGCTACAAAACTGCTGATGAATTTGGCTTGATCGACCCCAACCAGCAAGCGAAGAAACAAGCTAAACTCATGGCTATTTGGCTGATTCCCTTTGGCTTTATTGCTGGCGTTACTTTCAGTCTGATGACTGAGTTGAAGACTTTCGCCTGGGCGGGCGAAATTGGCGATCACGCGATCGGTGGCTTACTCGGTGCGATCGCCGCTGCGATGGGCAGTGTTTTTGTAGGAGGCGCGGGCGGTATGACTTTTGGTAGCGGCGATGCTTTGCCCTACCGCAACCGTTTGAATGCGGGTAAATTTTTGATTGCGGTTAAGGGTACTGACGATTTGACTGGGAAAGCTGCGAATATTTTGCAGCAGTTTGAACCGGAAAATATCCAAGGTTATACAGAGACTTAGTTATTTGTTGACTGTCAAATGTTGACGGTTAACGGTTAACTGTTGACATTTGACTCGTGTAATATTTGGAGGCAGTTATGGAATCACAAACTCTCGCCCTAAATTCTCCCCTAGAATTAACGCTTGAATTAACAGATGAGCAGTTTTTTCAGTTGTGTATAGATAACCGGGATTTGAGATTTGAGCGCACTGCAACGGGAGAATTAATTATTATGCCGCCTGCGAGTAGCGATACAGGCAGACGGAATGCGGATCTAAGTTTTCAACTCGAAGGTTGGAGCCGTCAAAATAAGCATTTGGGAATTGCTTTTGATTCTTCAACTGGATTCAAACTGCCCGACGGTACAGATATTTCTCCCGATGCTGCTTGGATTCGGCGCGACAGGTGGGATGCTTTAACTGCTGAACAAAAAGAGAAATTTGCACCGATTTGTCCAGATTTTGTGGTGGAATTGCGCTCGACCACTGACTCGCTAGAAAAATTGCGGGCTA
>JAICRN010000350.1 GCA_025937335.1 Microcoleus sp. TY_ISSM_2_bin.22 | reverse complement strand
TCTGGCAATTAATCATGTGAGGTTTACAATTTTGGAAGATTTGCCAGCAGTTTGAATCGAGTGCTAACAGTTAACAGTTAACCGTCTACATTCAACTGTTAATTGTTAACATTTTTCATCTAAAATCAAAAGTAGAAAATGTAAAATCAGAGGAAGATGGGTTGTGGAATTTTCGATTGCTAATTTTCTCGTTTTAGTGGCTTTTGTACTG
The DNA here is from genome assembly GCA_025937335.1 of Microcoleus sp. TY_ISSM_2_bin.22. Lineage (GTDB taxonomy): Bacteria > Cyanobacteriota > Cyanobacteriia > Cyanobacteriales > Microcoleaceae > Microcoleus. The sequence goes on along the minus strand of JAICRN010000350.1, from coordinate 5,955 downwards.
CTGCTGACGGTGACTGGCGGGGTCGCTTATTTGACGGCGGCTGAGTGGCGCGATCGCAGGCGGTTAGATAAGGCTAAACGGAAAAAACAGTAGCTGTTTGCTGTTGACAAATTGCAATTTTTATGATAAAGAATAAGGCGACCCAACCAGGTCGCCTTATTTTTTGATTTGAGGTATACCAGAAGGAAAAAGGAAGAAGCAACAATCGCAATGGTTCAGCAATTTCAAATCTCCTAATCGGCTTGGCGGTTGCTATATTTTCACCGCAGGTAAAAGCAAGTTGGGTAACATAAACGTTGTAGGTTGCTAGTGAGGACTTGACTCTTAGTAGTTTGATGAGGACTCAAGTCCTCACTACAAAACAATTGATTTGATTGCAGCCGTTCGATCGCACATACAGCCTATTCCAAGTCGATCGAGTAGGGAGACGGCAATGCCGTCTCCCTACAGGGATCGAAGGATAGGCGACTGTACTTCACGAACGGGGAATCTACTGTAAGATGATTCGCGGGCGAGACGCCCGCGCCACCATAAACACAGAGGAAAAAGGGGATTTTAGAGTTGGTATTTTAAGTCCACTCTCTGAAAAAAGTATTTTCTTGCCAAGCGGCGGCGGTGCGTTTTTCAAGTGCTGCCATTTCTGTTGTGTTCAGGGGTTGGAATGCTTGGGCGACTTTGAAGTTTTCTTCTAATTGCTTTACTGAGTCGGCAGCGATGATGCAAGAGTGCACGCCGGGAAGTGAAAGCGTGTAGCCCATTGCTTGGTGCATTCCATCTAAAACACCGTTCTCAAATAATTTGCCGTAAGCTGGTATTTTCATGGCTATAACGCCGATGTTTTTGGCTTTGGCAATTGGTAAAGCGCTGGTAACAAAGGATCGCGGGTGATGTTTTTCGGCGGCGTTGAGGCAGATTAATGTTGTGTCGAAAGGATAGCGCTGCAAGCCTGCGACAATGATGGCTGGTTCGTGGTGTCCGGTGATGCCGGAAAAACGAATTATTTTTTGCTGTTTGGCTTCTTCGATCGCCTTTATTGCTCCTTTGGCACTGAAAATTTGGTCTAATTCTGTTTGGAATGAGACGTGGTGGAGTTGCCACAAGTCTAGTCGATCGGTTTTCAATCTTTTGAGCGATTGCTCTAAGTCTCTCCACGCACCGTCTCTGTCTCTGGCGGAGGTTTTTGAGGCTAGGAATAGGCGATCTCGATATGGTGGCAAAACTTTGCCTAAGTTTTCTTCGCTGGGCCCGTACTCGGCCGCCGTGTCAAAATAGCGAATGCCTAGTTCGATCGCGCGTTCAATTTGTACCGCTGCTTCTGCTTCTCTGCCCTTCTGCGACAGCGGTGTTTGTCCGCCTCCCCCCAAACCGAAAATCGGCACTTTCACGCCTGTGTTGCCTAACAGTCGTTCTGGCATTTTTACTGTGGCGGCCGCCTGGTTATTGGCTGCGGCTGCGATTTCCCGATCGTCGTGCTGTTCAAGCGCCTTAGCACCTGCAATACCGCTGGCAACAGCTATACTGCTCAATATAAAATTGCGGCGAGTTTTTTTGCCGGTCATGGTTCCCGTCTCCTCAGAACATTTGAGTTGAGATTAACCAGAAAGTTAAATGAAGTCATCAGTCATTAGTCATTGGTTATTGATTATTTGTCCTAAGCTGTCGCGCATTTAAATTGTATATTCTCCGCAGGCGGGACGCCCACCCCACAAGAATTTGATTTTTTTTGACAGACAATTTAAATGCCGCAACAGCTTATGTTTCTTGTTAGTTGTTCGTTCTAATAACCAATAACCAGTAACCCATGCCCTATGCCCCATGCCCTATGCCCTATGCCCCATGCCCTATGCCCTTGTCAATTATCCATGCGCGAATCAGTTCGTTTATCTGTTCTGGTACTTCGTCGTGGGGACAGTGACCTGCTTTAATAAAGTGTTCTGTCAACTGCGGATAGTGTTTGCGAAATTTAGCGCTTCTTTCTGTAGAATTCATCCACGGATCGCCTTCTCCCCACAGCATTAGCAGCGGGCAGTTTAATTGACTCAGCAATACGTCAATTTTTTCGCCTTGGGGTGTTCGGAATACGGAGGCGAATACTTTGGGGGCACCGGGATCGCAGGAGGGAAGGTATATTTCTTCTACTAATTGGTCTGTGACGGCGCTTTGGTCGAGATAAACTTTTTCTAGGGTTTTCCGAATTGTCGATCGCTGGCGCACGTACTGGAACAGCAGAAAACTTGCCCAATCTTGCTGAAATAAGGTTTTAACTACCGCAGATATAGCTTTTTGCAAGGGCGGGGCTTCAGGTGCGGGCTGCGGTTCGCTGAAGGGGCCGGCGCTGTTGATTAATATGAGTCCGGCGGCTGATTCGGGGCGCTGGGCTGCTACACACAAGGCGGCGTAGCCTCCGAGGGAGTTGCCGGCTAGTACGGCGGGCCGGCCGATGATGTTGGTGATAAAGTCGTGGAGTTGGTCGCGCCAGAGGTCGCCGCTATACTGCAATTCGGGTTTTGCCGATCGCCCGAATCCGATCAGGTCGATCGCCCACACTTCAAAGTCTTTGCTCAGGCCGCTGATATTTTTGCGCCAGTGGTCTGTGGAAGCGCCAAAACCGTGAATTAACAGCAGGGGAGGGCGTTCTGGATGCCGATCGCCGGATCTAACGTAGTATACTGAATGCCCCCGCCACTGCCAGTAAGTGCCGGCTATGGGGGCTGTGGAGATGGCTGGGGTTGTTTGCATGATGTAAAGAAATAATTATTTACTTTAACTATTGTATCGCGACGTTCAGATTTATAAAGTGTCGCAAACGCGCCGGGGTTCGGCTAGCAAAGGATTCGTCAGTTTGGGCGAGTTGGGTTCTCGCGGGCGATCTCACTCAGACACAATAAGTTTTGTAACGAATATTGATTTTGTGAGGGTCGCACCAATAGGAGATATTTTGCCCGATCGCATTTGGGAAAGATATCGGGTTTTTGCTGCAACACACCTAGGTATGATAATTTTGCTGTGCGCTGGCAAGAGCAAGTTCTGGGGCAATCGGCGCCAACCAGGGGCTGCCAAGCCAGATCCCCGTTTGCCAGGGTCAAGGGATCGGCTTGTTTATAGATATTTGCGAGCGTTTCAAGGTGGGGATCGTTTGATACGCAGTAGTTGACGGCTTCGGAGAGGCAGCGAACCCAAGCATTGCTAGTTGGCAAAAGCCGACATCAAACATCGGGCTGCAGGCAGCAGTTATAAGTAAAATTACTGATGGTTCTCGACAGAAGTTTCTGAGAATCGCAGAATATTTTGTGACGTGCTTTGCTGTTCTTAACTGCTTGGATACTCTAAGATAGAAATAGAGCTGCGCCGCTCAATTAATTAGCATTTTGAATACTAGGGAGCCAACTATGCAGGGTGTGAACTTTATCCACCTGAAAGTTAGGGAGTTTTCTGAGTGATTGCTATTTCAGCCCGTCCGGTCGGACGCAATTGGATTACGATTAGCTTCGCTTCTACCCTATACCTTTGTCCTATTTTGGATCTGCTCCTAGCAGAGCTTCCGGATCGCTGGCAAGCGGAATTGCGGTTGGGGCTTCAAGAAGCTTTGGTAAATGCTGCTAAGCATGGCAACAAGTTAGACCCCGCTAAAACTGTTGGAGTCCGTTTTTCGGTCGTCCAAAACCAATATTGGTGGGTGATATCGGATGAAGGTTCTGGCTTTAATGCCCCTTGCAGTTGCAACCTTTATACCGATGATTGCGACAGTCTCTTAGCAGAGGATGTTGCAGATGAATCTGCACTCCCCCATGTTGAACAAGAATGTGGTAGGGGTTTGTTTATTCTTTACCAAATATTCGATCGCGTAGAGTGGAATTCTGAAGGTACAGAGTTACGGCTGTGCAAAGAAATTCCCAGTCGCTCCCGGCTGCCTCGCTTGCGCTAGCACCTATATTTGGTAGCAGTTTTCACCTCAGCTAGACCTGCAAATTTTTTCGTTTCCGGGCCCAAGCTTGGACTGAGAATTTGAAAGACCTGGCTATTGATAGCCGATCGTAATGCAAAATGTGAGTTTTGAGATCGAAAATTATAAATCTTTTGATCTCACAATCGCGCTGCTCGATCGAGCGGCGCGATTGTCTAAATTTTGAGCGACTAATCAAGTCCAAACTCAAGACTCAACGCTCAAAATTATTTGCCGTGGGTGGGACAGGGAGGAGCCGATATCGATCGATCCAGCCATCCTGCTGCTTGTTGTAAGCGCGGGAGAGCCTCTTCCGGCTGTTTTTTGAGCAAAAAGACCAGAGCGGCAGCGGCTTGCTCGCAGGCCCGCGCGGAACGGTTGGCTTTGAGGCGGTGCCAATCTTTTTCGGGGATGGCGAGGCGCGCGGCTAGAGCTTGGGCTAGTTCTACCGTGCTCAGTTCGTTGAGGTTGACAGTTTGGGTTGTTTGTGTAGTTTCAAGCATAGGTGGCAATTATAAGGATTTGGCTGTCGTTTCTAACTTTAACAAATAATATACTGGACATAATATTACAACTAAATCATAGCGAATCGGTTTTTTTAAATTATTGTCAGGTTTGCAGATCGAAATGCCTCAACAGCCATCAGAGTTAAATCGAGAGACACCGGGAGATGATGAAAGCGAGTTTGTTCAAGCCCTCGCAGCAGTGGAGCGATCGCTCGCGGCAGTCAAAGAACGGTACACTCAAATTCAGGTCGATCGACAGCGCCAAGTCGAACTCGGTCACCGGCGCGAAGAAATCCGCCAGTCCAGGCGCCAAAATCCATTGCCGCAACTCAAACAAGAATTGCGGGAAATTGAGCAAGAATTGGAAACTATCGAGTTGAATTTAGAAAGCAGGCTCTTTTCTTGGAGAAGCATCATAGAACCTTTTTGGCAAGCAGTTCGCTTTGGGGGACTCGGCATTTTGATCGGTTGGATTTTGAAATCCTATGCAGGTTGAAGGATGTTGGGATTATTGATTTTTGATTTTTTTATTGACCGCAGAGGGCGCAGAGGGCGCAGAGGAAGAGAAAAGAGAGAAATATGGTGCAAAATATTAAATAAACAGGAGTGGATATTATGACAAATCAACGAATTGCAGCAATTTTGCGCGCAGGTGAACCCGACGAAACTGTAACTGTTCAAGGCTGGGTTCGCACCAAACGCGAATTGAAAGAATTTGCCTTTGTCGAAGTCAACGACGGTTCGGCGATGGCTAACTTGCAAGTAGTCATAAATTCCGATTTGCCAGACTTTGAAAATGTACTCAAACAACTGAATACAGGTGCATCTTTAGAAGTGTCGGGAGTGCTGGTAGCCTCTCCCGCAAAAGGACAGCGAATTGAGTTGAAAGCTTCACAAGTGCAAGTTTACGGCGATGCAGACCCGCAAACTTATCCGCTGCAAAAAAAGCGCCATTCCTTTGAATTCTTGCGGACAATCGCGCATTTGCGGCCGCGCACAAACACCCACGGTGCTGTCTTTCGAGTCCGCAATGCTTGTTCGGCTGCGGTACACCAATTTTTTCAAGAACGCGGTTTTTTGTGGGTTCACACTCCGATTATTGCTGCTAGCGACTGCGAAGGTGCGGGGGAAATGTTCGGCGTTACCAACTTTGATTTAAAGAATGTGCCGCGCACTGATTCGCAAGAGGTTGATTATGCTAAAGACTTTTTTGGAAAGCGAGCCTATTTAACAGTTAGCGGCCAGTTGGAAGCGGAAGTTATGGCGCTGGCTTTCGGCAATGTTTACACTTTTGGCCCGACTTTTCGAGCGGAAAATTCTAATACTTCGCGGCATTTGGCTGAGTTCTGGATGATTGAACCGGAGATGGCTTTCTGCGATTTGCAGGGAGATATGGATTTGGCTGAGGCGTTTTTAAAGTACATTTTTAAATACGTTTTGGAGCATTGCCCGGAAGATATGGAGTTTTTCAACGAGCGCATTGACAAAACGGTTTTGGCTACTGCT
>JAICRN010000407.1 GCA_025937335.1 Microcoleus sp. TY_ISSM_2_bin.22 | reverse complement strand
TGCCGTCTTCAAAAACTACACCGTTAATAATTCGTACCATTTTTAATCCCTCAAACTGTTGATTTGACCAATTACTTCAATGCCTTTCGCGTCTGTAATGCCTTCTTCTCTCAGGCTTTGGGCTGCCACTACAACAGCGTCCTGAGATTTGTTGGCAACTACATTGAACACTCGCGGTGCGTTGTACTCGCGCTTGACTTGAACTTTGTAGAAGCTCATGATTCCGCCCCCAGTTTCATCGCCCGCAATTGAGCCAATACTTCAGCTTGTGCCTTTTGTTCTGCCTGAAACACTGCCAGCGCCCGTGCAGCCCCACGGTTTTGAGCTGCGTTGATTTCGGCATTATCCAAGTCAGCATCGCGCTGCCCGGCCGCTTGGTTTTCGGTTGCGATTTGTGCCAGAAGTTGCATCACGTTTTGGTTCAGAGATGCCGAAGTAGAAGTCGCATTTTGGTTCAATTCGGCAAACCGGCGGTCGAGTGCAGGCGTGTATTCGGAGATTGTTAATGCTCCACTGGGTGCGGAAGAGGTCGCGGTCGGTGCAGCTTCTACAAGTTTCCGCAGTTCACTCAGTTTTCCTGCATTCAATAATTTGCAAGCTTTAAGAGCAAGCTCAGAGTATTGGGTTGCTCGTGCAGCACCACGGCGGAGAGTTTCGCGGTCGAGTCCGTAGATACTCACGAGCTTGGAAATCGATTGTTGCAGCCCCGCTTTGCTCAGCTTCAGTAGCCCTTGAATTTGCACCGCAGAGTACCATTTTTCGGTAGATTCAGGCTCAAAATTATCGATTGGCTCGAATGGTTCAGCTTCAATGTCAATGATAGCGAGGCTTTCGGCTTGGTCGTCGGGTTCCATATTTTTTCGGAAATCATCGGTATTTATCGATAAGAATCGATATGTATGCTAGTCTACTAATAGGTAATGAACTTGTCAATACGTAATGAACCTGAATGACAAAAGGAAGCTGACGGGGGAGAATGATGAACAGTACCCTCCTTAAGCCACTTTTTCACGTGCCAACTTCCAAGCCACGGACAACGATATATCTGGCGCCAGAATTATTTCAGGCCCTAGAACGGCGAGCTAAGGAGGAAAGGAGAACTATGAGTAATTTGTGCAACTTGCTCATAGAAGATGCGATGCAAGTCTGGCTTGACGCAAATCCTCCTGAATCCAAAGACCCGCCCGCAGCCAAAACCTCTGCTACCCGAACCAAAGCAACCACAACCACTAAAGCTACGGCCACAACCAAGCAAACTAGAGGTTCTAAACGGTCTAGTTGATGTCTAGTAAATGTCTAGCAGGTGTTTAGTAAAGGAGAAAATATGGCTGAATCCGTTAGAGCCGTTCGAGCATCGGTGCAAATAGGTTCCCTTACAGTCGATGGGTTCATGTTGCCAGACGGCAGTTACCGGATGAGCCAAACCCAGGCGGCAGAATGCGTTGGTTTGTCAGAAAGAAACGCCCGCGAATTTTTGCAATCAAAAGCACTGAAAACTTTGCTAGGAGAAGGTTATACGCCCGCGACTTCTGAAATAGAACCCGATGCACAGCAAGTGCGTGGGAGCAGTCGAATTCGGGCTTTACCGTTGGAAGTTGTCGGAGCTTACTGGCTATGGCAAGCGGCACGAGGAAACAAGACAGCGTTAAGTCTGGTCATGTCTTTATTAACTGAAACTCTCGAACGTCGCTTTGACGCTGCCTTCGGCGTTACTCGCACAGAGGCTGAGCGAAACGAGCTTCTAAGTCAGCGAGTTCAAGAACTCGAACAAGATATCCAAGAAGCGTTTTGGGTTGACGATGAAGCCAGAATCAAATGTGACCATTACGAACGGTGGTTTAGAGAACACAGCATTGACCCGTGGAAAATCTCAGGGACGGGTGATGAGTCTGGTTAACCGACGAGGTTCCCAAAAATTAGATTTGTTACGAAAACCCGGTGATATTAATAATAAAATCTTCTAGAGAGAAAGCATGAAAAAATTAATCGTATCGGTTGCCCTCTCCCCTGATGTCGTTACCCAACTCGACAGCAACCGGGGAAAGGGCATAAAGATTTCTCGCAGTAGCTTAATTGAGGATGCCGTGAGAGTTTATCTGCTATATCTCGAAGGTTCCGAAGCGCCCAACAGCAAAAAAACGCTGACAGCATAAGGGCTTCAGCGTTTTCGGTTAAATTTTTCTATATCCACCCCTAACTCTGCTTAATCTTTCCAGGGATACCAGAGTCAGGATATCTCTTTCACACTCTAACAAAGAGTGAAAGCTACACTCATTGTGCCATACTCTAACGAAAATACAATTCAATCTGTAGACAATTTAATTGGATCTGCATCCCCCCACCAAGAGGATGCGCCAAACACACAACCTGACTCAATTGTAGCAGAATGCCCCCCGCAAGAGCCAGGAAATTTGGAGTTAGGGGGAGTTTTATGCAGTGTCAGCGAAAAATTCCTCACCCCCGAACATGAAGCCCACATCTCAGGTAGAGGTTTACTCAATCCCTGGGCTCGTGCCTGCTGCCACAGTGCCAGCATCGCCCAAGCTTCACATTATTTGGGGTATTCAGTAAAATCACCGGGCATCCTATTCCTGGGACAAAATGGGCAAAAACAATACCGGCCTGACATTGAAGAGAAAAGACCAGGAAAAAAGAAGCCACTAAAATACATTTCCCCAAACGGAGAATTTGACGCTCTCCTCCCTCCATCCCCCGACAACCCGCTCTACTGGGAGATTGAAGCCCTAAAGCGAGAAGCTTTTTATATCAATGATGTACCTTATATTCTCCTTACTGAGGGAGTATTTAAAGCCCTTGCCGGGTGCTCAAATGGCATCCCCACAATTTCCTTGCTGGGAGTAGAGCAAGGCCTCACCGGTAAAGCCCGCGACCCTGAAAATCAGCGATTTCTAGTACCCGCGCTGAGAAGGCTTGCAGAAGCTGGTTTTGGCTTTATTATTGCTTTTGACGCTGACGCTGCTACAAATCAAAATGTCCGCGCAGCCGAGCGGAAATTGGCCAAGCAATTGGCTAAATTCAATGTGCCAGTGAGAAGTGTCACAGGCGACTGGGAAGCCGGCCCGAATGGTGAACTTAAAGGAATGGATGATTTTATTCAGAACAAAGGAATTGAAGAATTCCGAGCAATCCTCACCAAAGCCAAGCTATTTGGTGAGAAAGAGGGTGATGCCGATGGCGAAAAGAAAAGCAAATTCCCTAGCGCTGATGCGATGTCGAGGGAGATTGCAGAAGATTATCGAGACAAGCTTGCATTCAACAATGAAGTGCTTTGTTGGTATCGCTACGAAGCTGATGCACCTGGTATTTGGAGCCCGGAGACGGATGAATATATCGAATCCATCATCTATCAAATTATCAAATCTAAGGGTTTAACGAACCTACCGCCAACTTACGTCAGCTCGGTAAAACGTTTCCTGCGACATGAATTAATAGAGCGGAAATGGAAGTCGAAAGCTGGGTTACTTCCTTTTCAGAATGGGGCTTTAGAGATTACCACAGGTGAATTACATCCTCACTCTCCGGGATACAAATTCACATGGGCATTACCACGTCCACACTCAGTTATCGATACTGAATGGGGAAAAATTAGAGAATGGCTAAACTTTGCTACACACGGCAACACCCATGTGCAAAACCTTCTGCTAGCATTTGCTGCTGCTACCCTCAAGGGTCGAGCAGAAGTCCAAAAATTCCTCCATCTCATTGGTATCGGAGGCAGTGGAAAGGGTACATTTATTCGGTTGTTAGTAGCGCTAATTGGAATAGAAAATACGCACAGCAGTACTTTAGAGGATTGGTGCAACAATCGCTTTGAAGCAGCCCAAGCTTACTGTAAACGGCTGCTAATATTTCCAGATGAAAACCGAGGAACGCGGTCGCTAGGCAAGTTCAAACAGGTGACGGGCGGGGATTGGCTGCGGGCTGAAGAGAAGGGTCAGAAACCTTTTAAATTCAAGTTTGAAGGCATGGTTGTTGTCGCCTCAGAGTTCCCTATTTTCGGCGCTGATTCAGGCAGTGGCATGGCCCGCCGTACAATCTCTGTGCCTTTTAGCGCTGCCGTCGGAACCCGTCGGGATTTGGACAAGGAATTCCTGCCAGAACTGGCCGCTTTTACCAATTACCTGCTCTCACTTGATGATGCTTGGGTGGAGAATACCTTGCGCGGTGTGATGGATATTCCTGAAATTGGGGCCCAATTCTGGGAGAGCAAGATTCGGGAGGATAGTGTGGCCGGCTTCCTCAATGACAAATTGATATTAGACCCATTCGCTCAAACCAGCATAGGGGATTCCCCTAATGCTGAAGGTACGCTTTATCAGGCTTACCACCAATACTGTGCAGACCAGGGCCACAAACCGCAGGCGGTGAAGAACTTCAGCCCCAATCTAATTGAATGCGCCAGCACAATCCTCGGATGGCAGATAGAAAAAGCGCATACCAAGATAGGCAAAATCATCAAAGGTTTGCGTCTCCGAACCAAAGCAGACGAGCATATCCCGACCTACGATTACGAATTGCAATTGCGCTGCAAAGCTGGTGACGGATGCGGTGACGGGTCGGTGACGGATGCGGTGACGGGTCAGAACCTTTACTCAGAGACGATTACAGCTTCGGTGACGGATAAACCCTTATCTCAAGGGGAAGAAAATGTCGAAATACAAACAGAAATAAAAAAAGCTCCCGTCGAGGTCAACGAGAGTGTTATCAGCAATGCAGATAATGAGGTATCGGTGAATCCGTCACCATCGCCCGAACCCTTGCCAGTAGCCGATTGTGACCCGTCACCGAATCCGTCACAGAATCCGTCACCGAATCCCGCAGAACTCAACGAAGATGAGCTCAACCTGGTAGAGATGATTCGTGTGGCAACGGCAGAACCCGACCCCGAAGCTGCACGACGGGCAGCGGCCGACATTCTGCCAATTCTCAAAGATGTCTGTGCCAGGGGAGCTGCAAACCGCGAGAAAGTTTGGGCCGCTTTAACCGAATCGGAGCGGACGACATTCTCTGCGCTATCGGCGGAGCCTCTGGCACTTACCGACAATCCGCAAGAACCAGAATCCTTGCAACCCGCGCCAGAGCCGGAATTAATCGCCCCCGCCGATGCCGAAAAATTGCGAGAAATTGCGACTGTTTGGTGGCCCGAATACTACCCGGAACAGTTACAAACCCTGATTACACAGATGTTTGGCCATTGTGCGCCGGGGACTCGGTACGGTGTCGCCACCATTACCGCTTGGCTAGCCTCTGAGGATGCCGTAGTGCGCGAGCGGATAGGCGAACTGATTCGCCGACGCTCGGAGGGTTGCTGCTAATTTTGACAGTCAATAAAAAACCACACAAAATTGTCGGGTTTCAGTGACTTGTGGCTAGTTGTCCTCGTTTTGCCTCAAAATCAAACTGATGTAGGCATCAATAAACACGCTTACGCCAAATCGCCTGTTGCGTTGTTGCACCGATGGAGCCACAATTGTCGCAGGCGACGCATCCAGCCGCGTATATTTCCTGCGACTAAAAGGGATAGAACCATTAACATAAATTTCTTACGCGAG
>JAICRN010000178.1 GCA_025937335.1 Microcoleus sp. TY_ISSM_2_bin.22 | reverse complement strand
AGCACCTTGAAAGATTCCGGTGTACCGGGACGCGGAATAGCCTTGCCTTTGACGATCGCATTGAGCGCTTCATTCCGCCCCTGCATATCATCCGACTTGACAGTCAGCAACTCTTGCAAGGTGTAAGCTGCGCCGAACGCTTCCAGAGCCCAGACTTCCATTTCTCCGAACCGCTGACCCCCCTGCTGCGCTTTGCCACCCAAAGGCTGCTGCGTTACCAGCGAGTAAGGGCCTGTGCTGCGGGCGTGGATCTTATCGTCTACCAAGTGCACCAGCTTCAGCATATAGGCGATGCCGACTGTAACGGGGCGATCGAACGGTTCTCCAGTTCTGCCATCGTAGACAATCGTCTTGCCGGGGTGCTTTTCGTTAAATACCCACGGCTTGCCCGTTTTTTCGCGCGCCTCCTGTAGCTTGCCGTGTACGGTTTCGCGAGACTTTTCAGCGCCGTGCATTTCATCAAAAGGCACCATCTTGAAGCGCATCGACAGATTTTCGCCGGCCCATCCGAGCAAACACTCAAAGATTTGACCTACGTTCATCCGCGACGGCACGCCCAAGGGATTGAGCACCAAATCAACCGGAGTCCCGTCTGGCAAGTAAGGCATATCCTCCATCGGCAGAATCCGGGACACAATACCCTTATTCCCGTGGCGGCCGGCCATTTTGTCGCCGACTTGAATCTTCCGCTTTTGAGCTACATACACGCGGACGACCATGTTGGCACCGGGGGGCAGTTCGTCGCCCTGTTCGCGGGTAAACACCCGCACGTCCACCACGCGGCCTTTTTCGCCGTTAGGGACGCGGAGGGAATTGTCGCGCACGTCTCGGGCTTTTTCGCCGAAAATTGCCCTCAGCAGTTTTTCTTCCGGCGGTTGGTCGGATTCGCCTTTGGGGGTTACTTTACCGACTAGGATGTCGCTGGCTTCCACCCAAGCACCTTTGCGGATGATGCCCTGTTCGTCTAGCTGGCGCAGCGCGTCTTCGCCGACGTTAGGAATTTCGCGGGTGATTTCTTCGGGGCCGAGTTTTGTTTGACGGGCTTCGATTTCGTATTTTTCAATGTGGATCGAAGTGTAGACATCTTCGTACACCAAGCGCTCGCTAATGAGCATCGCGTCTTCGTAGTTGTAGCCTTCCCAGGGCATATAAGCGACGAGGATGTTGTGACCCAGAGCGAGTTCTGCCCCTTCGGTGGAGGAACCGTCGGCGAGCACTTGACCTGCTACGACGCGATCGCCCTCATAAATCAGCGGACGTTGATTTAAACAAGTATCCTGGTTAGAACGCTGATATTTTTGCAGTTCGTGTTCGATGCAGCCAGCGTATTTTTGCTTCCAAACCGAGGGCTGCTTGACTTTGAGTTCGTCGTATTCCCGAATCAGGAAATGTTCCTCGCTGGAACTCGACTCGGCATCGTTCGCCAGGGGTTTGACAATAATCCGGGTAGCGTCGATGTAAATCACCTCGCCGTTAATCCGGGAAACTACAACCATCCCGGAATCTCGGGCGGCCTGAGCTTCCAAGCCCGTACCGACTAGGGGGCGTTCTGGTTTCAGCAGCGGCACAGCTTGCCGCTGCATATTCGATCCCATCAGAGCTCGGTTGGCGTCGTCGTGTTCCAGGAACGGAATCAGCGATGTCGCGACGGAGACGATTTGTACCGGCGAAATCGCCATGTAGTCCACCTGCATCGGCGTAGTCGTCGTAAATTCTTGGCGGTAGCGGACGGCTACGGTTTCGCCCAAGAGGTTGTTGTTTTCGTCGAGGCTGATGTCTCCGGGGGCGACGCGCAAATCGTCTTCTTCGTCGGCTGTCATGTAAACGGGGGCTTTGTCGCGCAGCACCCGTCCTTTTTCTACTGGATAAAAAGGAGTTTCAATGAAGCCGTAGGGGTTGACGCGGGCGTGGGTTGCCAAGGAACCGATCAGGCCGGCGTTGGGGCCTTCTGGTGTTTCGATCGGGCAAATCCGGCCGTAGTGAGACGGGTGAATGTCCCGCACCGCAAACCCGGCGCGTTCCCGAGTCAGACCTCCGGGGCCCAAGGCGGAAAGCCGGCGTTTGTGCGTCAGTTCTGCCAGAGGATTCGTTTGATCCATGAATTGGGATAGCTGCGAGGAACCGAAGAATTCCTTGATTGCTGCTACCAGAGGTTTGGGGTTGACCAGAGAAGCGGGGCTGAGGGAGTCGGCATCCGAGACGGTCATTCTTTCGCGGATGATCCGTTCTAAGCGGTTGAGACCGACTCGGACTTGGTTTTGCAGCAGTTCTCCGACACTGCGGACGCGGCGGTTGCCTAAGTGGTCGATGTCGTCTGTCGAACCGATGTCGAATTCGAGGTTGATCAGATAGTCGATCGCCGTCAAGATATCTTGCGATGTCAGCACCCGCATCGTATCGGGCACGGACAGCCGCAGTTTTTTGTTGAGTTTGTAGCGGCCGACCCTCCCCAAATCGTAGCGTTTGGGGTCGAAAAAGCGCGAGTTGAGGAGCTGTTCTCCCCCCGCGACGGTGGGGGGTTCGCCCGGGCGGAGTTTGCGGTAGAGCTCCATCAGAGCTTCTTCTTCGCCGAATTGTCCTTCTTTCTCGATCGTTTTCTGGAAGTATTCCGGGTGGCGGAGTGAGTCGTAGATTTCGCCGTCTGTGAGTCCCAATGCTTTGAGCAGCACTTGGGCTGAGAGTTTGCGGGTTTTGTCGATTCTGACCCAGACTAAATCGTTTTTGTCTGTTTCAAATTTCAGCCAAGCACCGCGGTTGGGGATCAGACTGGCTTTGTAGGAACGGCGACCGTTTTTGTCGGTTTCCGATTTGTAGTACACGCCTGGGGAACGCACGATTTGGTTGACTATCACCCGTTCTGCGCCGTTGATGATGAAAGTACCGCGCTCGGTCATCAAGGGCAAGTCGCCGATGAAGACTTCTTGTTCTTTGATTTCCCCTGTTTCTTTGTTAATCAGGCGGGTGGGTACGTACATTTGCACCGAGTAGGTGCTGTCCCTGCGCTTGGCTTCGTCCACGTCGTATTTGGGGCGCTTGAGTTTGAAGTCTTTGCCCATGAAGTGGAGTTCCAGCTTGCCCGTGTAGTCTGTAATTGGGGAGAAGCTGTCGAGTTCTTCGATCAGTCCTGCTTCTAGGAACCAGCGAAAACTTGCCCGCTGGATTTCGATCAGGTCGGGCAAGGTGAAGGCGAATTCTGTGTAATCTTTAGTAGTCATGGGTGTCCTTTTTCCGCAGTGGCTCTAGCTTTTTACATGGCGTCAAGGCTTGGCTTTTTTTACCTTGTTACCTTGTTGCGTTTTTTTGATGGATTGTGTGAGAGAATTTATATGATGTTTTCGATCGCCTGCCTACTGGTGCAACGGTTATTTTTGCGGGTGGCTCGCAGTATTTTTGTGCGGATTTTAGTTTCGATCCAGATGCTTTTAGCTCCGATCTTGTGGTATCTAGGGGTAAATTCCCTATACTTTTGACTCCTAAAATTGACTTGACAGCTATTGCCAAATTGCTGAGGTTCCAAGTTTCTTCTGATGTGTAAGTTTGAGGTATTGCGTGAAGTTTTTGGCGATTCCGAAGGTTAGCGTACTCGCGTTGTGTTGGCCTCAAGCGGGCGACATCGCAGTCGCGGATACTAAGCCAACGCCCGATCTGTCGGTTCTTTTTATTATAGGACGCAAATCCGATCGCAGCAGGCAACGCCAAAAGAATCTCAAATAAAGGATGAATCCGGTTTTTCAGGCAGGATACAAATGGGATTGTCCCTATCGCTAGGCGCTAAATCGACCTTTTTTCCTCGTTTCTTTGTTCTTCTATAGCTAAACTGAAAAACCGAATAGCTGACAGGCATTTTCGGTTGTCTGCTGGGACAAAGTTAAGAGAGAAACTCCTCTCAATTTAGCAACTTGCTCGGCTACGTAGTAGACGTAGGCTGGTTCGTTGCGTTTTCCCCGCTGGGGTACGGGGGCGAGAAAAGGGCAATCTGTCTCGACCAGGATGCGATCGCTATTTACCATACAAGCTGATTCTTGTATTTGCAAGGCTTTTTTAAAGGTGACTGTTCCGCTAAAACTGATGTAGAAACCCAGGTCTAAAAACCACTGGGTTTCTTCGGGCGTGCCTCCCCAGCAGTGCATCACCCCGCGCACTGGCCCGCGAGTCTGCCAAAAGTTCCTGAGCATTTGGGCCATTGGGGCGGCGGAGTCCCGGCAGTGGATAATGACTGGTTTGTCTAGTTCCTGGGCGATTTCAAGCTGTGCCTCAAACACTTTAAACTGGTGTTCTCGATCGTCTGCTTTATAAAAGTCCAGTCCGGTTTCGCCGATCGCCACTACCCTAGAGTCCGAACTTGCTAATTCCCTAATCTGGCTCGCAGTCTCGTCTTTCCACTTGTCGGCATCTAGGGGGTGGAGTCCAACCGCAAAGGAGACTTCGGCAAACTGATTGGCGATTGCTTGAATTCCGGCAAACTCTTCTGGCTCTACACAAGAATGAACCAACCGAACTACACCAGCTTCGCGCCAGCGTTCTCGAATGGCTTCTAACTCAGATTTGTAGGTCTCAAAGTTGATATGAACGTGAGTGTCGATGAGCTGCATGGGGGAAGCAGATTAGAGGTGATACGGGAAAGTCCTGGTGGGATAGGGCGAGGGGGGAGTGAGAGAGTCTGGGAGTGGAAGTGGCAGAGAGTTTGTGGGAAAAATCTTCCGTCTTCTTTCTTCCTTCTTCCTTCTTCACGCTTTACTTCTTCACGCTTTACTTCTTCCCTCAACATCCATCCCTTCAATCTTGTACACTGCTTCGTTGGCGAACTTCCTTCTGTCTTAAGATGCTACCGAGGATGTTTCGTGCGGCTTGAGGGTTCTTGCCAAGCGGGACTTTTTGCGAGCGCCGTTGTTGCGGTGGAGTACACCTTTTTTGACAGCTTTGTCAATTTTGCTGTATGCCTCTGACATTCGCTGCTGGACTTCTTGCATTAATTCCGGACTCGGAGCTGCGGCGTACTTGTCTACGGCAGCGAAATACTTCTTCATCAAAGTTTTGACCGCTGACTTGTAAGATTTGTTGTACAAGCGGTTACGTTCGGCGATTTTGACTCGTTTGACGGCGGACTTAATATTTGCCATAGTTCAGTTGCTGGAAGTAGGTATTCATTGATACACCCTAGTCTCAAGACAGTCTCAAGACACGGGGATTTTGAAGGACAACCTTTTCGGGAGCGATCCGCAAAAAGCTTGATTTTTAAAGGCTGAGCGAGACAGCCACTCTCCATTCGCTCAGATTGAGTTTAGTCGGTGGCTACTTTTTGGCGATCGCCCGCGCAATAATTTTTTATTGACTCATTTAACGGCCTGTTTTTTACCCCTGACGATACCCAAAGGTATGACACTGGTGTTAGGGAGGCGTTTTGCTGTGTTTCCACCGTCACGACTTAAAGTCACGGTTTCTTGCGCGCAATTTTCAAGTATACAATAATTTGGCGTTTTTTTATAAAAAAATTATTAGGTGTTGGAAAAACTAATATAGCACCTCTTTTGCTTAAAATCCAATTCTCTGAAAAATCCAAGTTAAGCTATAACAAAGAATACGGGTTATTTGGGCTTCTTGCCGAAGCACTTACCGAAGGTAGAAGGTAAAAAGCAGAAGGTAGAAGGTAGAAGGTAGAAGACAGCCGGATCGGAAGGTAGAAGCTAGAAGGCAGAATCAAAATTCTCCCGCTCGAACACTCTCCCTCTCGGCTCATCTCTGGCTCTGACACTTTCCCCCTCTGCGTTCGGACCCTCTCCCCCGGCACCCGGTTCTCTGGCGGGCAATTCAAGAGAGAAGGTTGTGACTTGTCCTCAGTGTTGCAAAATCCTCGACAGAGATTTAAACGCTGCACTGAAGCCTTTGAAAATGCCGCGAGTATTGCGGTTGAAGCTTGTGGACTGGTGGTGGTCTACTTCTCTAGGAAAACCCCCACAAAAAGCCCCAATTGTCAAGCAAATGTTAGTGAATTTATAGACGGCATTCCTAATCTCCATGCTGCGAATCATTACTCAGTGGGTTGAGGCACAAGCTGAACTGCGACGGATCTGCGATCGCACCCATGACGAACTTGTTGTTCACAAAGAAGCCACCGTGCGGGAGGTGCTGCAAGCTGTAAGGCGCAGAGGCGATCGGGCTGTGCTGCACTACACTGCTGAATTTGACCGCATGACCATAAATGTGGAAGATTTACGGGTGAGCGGTGCCGAATTGGATGCTGCTTACCAGCAGGTGTCGAAAGAATTATTAAATGCGATCCGCACAGCTTGCAAACAGGTAGAGGCGTTTCACCGACAGCGCGTACCCAAGTCTTGGGTGCAGTTTGGCGATGACGAGATTGTTTTGGGCAAGCGCTACACGCCGGTCGATCGAGCGGGAATCTACATTCCTGGCGGTCAGGCGTCCTATCCGAGCTCGGTGATCATGAATGCGATTCCTGCGAAGGTCGCCAAGGTTCCGAGACTGGTGATGTGTACTCCCCCCGGACAGGAGAAGAAAATGAATCCTGCGGTGCTGGTAGCGGCTCAGGAAGCGGGAGTTGATGAGATTTATCGGGTAGGCGGGGCCCAGGCGATCGCGGCTTTGGCCTTCGGTACGGAAACTATTCCGAAGGTGGATTTAATTACTGGGCCGGGGAATATTTACGTCACCCTGGCTAAAAAGCTGGTTTACGGGACGGTGGGGATCGATTCTCTGGCTGGCCCGTCGGAGGTGCTGATTATTGCTGATGGTTCGGCGAATCCCGTGCACGTGGCTGCGGATATGTTGGCTCAAGCTGAGCACGATTCGATGGCGTCGGCAATTTTGCTGACGGCGGATTCGGTGCTGGCTAGGAAGGTGGTGGCTGAGGTAGACAGACAGTTGGCAAATCACCCGCGCCGAACTTTAACAGAAAAGGCGATCGTCAACTATGGTTTAGTCGTGGTAGTTGACTCGCTCAAAGCGGCGGCGGAACTCTCTAATGAGTTTGCCCCCGAACACTTGGAATTGCAAGTTGCAGATCCCTGGGCTTTGCTAGACCAAATTCGGCACGCTGGGGCGATTTTCTTGGGCTGTTCGACGCCGGAAGCTGTGGGTGATTATTTGGCTGGCCCGAATCACACTTTGCCGACTTCTGGGGCTCCGCGCTATGCGTCGCCGCTGGGTGTCGAAACTTTTATGAAGCATTCGAGTTTGATTCAATATTCGCCGGCTGCACTTAAAAAGGTGAGTAGGGCGATTAATGTTTTGGCCCAAGCAGAGGGGCTTCCTTCTCACGCTGATTCGGTGCGGCTGCGGACTGAAAATGAGGGAGAGAGCGAGTTTTAGATGGTAAATTTCAGATTGGCGCTCGGCAAAATACAGAGGTAGTCAAAAGCGAGTGAAATGCAATGAAAGGAAGCAATTCTCTTGCGATTATGGTAGCTTTACGTTCTGTGACAAGCAGTCCAGTTTATTTGCACCTACCTACTTACGCACTGCGGGCTTAAGAAACCCGGTTTCTTCAAGTATCTTGCTTAAATGACGCAATTATGTTAAGAAATCGGGTTTATGGGTAGGTAATAATGATGTTGGTGGGAAGCGTGAAATTGTCGAAAGTAGGCGACAAGTAACGAAAAATTTAAAGTCTAAATATCTGAAATTTAAAGGTGCATGGTATTGAATACTGTTTTGGTAGCGATCGACAATTCAGAGTTAGCGACTCAGGTATTGCAAGTTGTAGGACACTTTCAGCTAGAACCGACGGCAAAGGTGATTCTAGTTCATGTTGTGAGTTATGGTACGTCGGATTTTGATGCGGTTGTCGATCGACCTCACGCTCAGGGAGATGAGATTGCTTACCGAGAGGTAGAGAAATTGCTGCAATCTTATCAGGAAAAGTTGCCTTGCCAGAGCGAATTGGAGATTGTTTCGGGACAACCTGCAGAAGAAATTGTTCGTTTGGCTCATATCTATAAGGCCGATTTAATTGCGATCGGCTGTCGGGGTTTGACTGGTTTAAAGCGGATTTTGGAGGGTTCGGTGAGTGCGGAGGTTGTGGCTGAGGCTCCTTGTTCGGTGTTGGTGGTGCGGGCGAAGTAAGTAAGGGCGGTAAATGAAAGAGTCGATCGCATTTACCTAAGCCAACATACTTATTCCACTAATAGATTATGAGATCGAATTGCGGCGATATATCTAGTTCTATATTGATGAATGTTTTGGAGTCGCCCAGTTGGCGATCGCTGATTGAGACAAAAGTGGGTAAGCATTTGTTTAGGTTGCAGCCTGTGATTCGGAAATATGTAATTAATCGGTTTTGTCAAAAATCGAGCTGATTATTTATAGCACTTCTCAGTAAGCTGTTACGCATTTAAATTGATCGAGTATTCCAGGTACAGCAAGGGGTCTGGCGCTCAAAAATCCCAGTTTAAATGCAAAACAGCTTAATATGAGATTTGCTTACAAATTACCATTAATTAATTTAGCTTACTTTCCTGAAAGTAAGGTTGATTCTTGGTTCAGTAACTTTGGCTGCTTTCGGGATTTGGTGTTGCCAAAAATGCTGGGTTACTCCTTTCATCAGCAGGAAGCTTCCAGGAGTTAATTGAATTTCTAATTTCATTTCTTTTTGGTATTTGTGCCTGAGCATAAAACGACGAGTTGCCCCAAAACTTACAGAACCGATCGCTGGGTTTTCACCAAGTTCTGATTCATCATCACTATGCCAAGCTACACTATCTTTGCCGTCACGATATAGATTAAGCAACACGCTGTTAAACGATGTACCTGCTATTGCTTCTATTTTAGATTTGATTGTTATGAGTATAGGTGTCCATAGATTAGGCTCCATTTTTATTTTGGAGTAAGTGTAAGATTTACCTGGATCTCCGTACCATGCGCTAAGTCGCGGTATAGCGACTTGCTTGCCAAAAAGCAGAGCCACCTCTTGCTTCCAATTAATAGTGCCGTACAATTCCGCAAATATCTGCTTGCTCTGATTGTTATTGAAGAAGTCGCGGTAGATGATTCTTTCGGCATCAGGCAGAGATCATTGCTGACCATGCTTCT
>JAICRN010000662.1 GCA_025937335.1 Microcoleus sp. TY_ISSM_2_bin.22 | reverse complement strand
TAACTGAAAAGTATGTGAGAGAAAGTGTCGATCGAGTTAGCGGAGGCAAAGCTTTTGTTCACCGGATTAAAAAAGGCATATGCAGGTTTCAGGATTTGTATGTTGTCACAAATGAGCTCGTTAGAGATTTTTCGGAGTTGAAATTCAATCACCACCCGGAAGGATATATTGATGTCGCTGCTTTTACGAATAAGGAGAATTTGTATCTGGAAGGATGGGCGGCGGATGTGAACGTCGGCGGTCGAATTGAGGAGCTGCAAGTGCTGGTAAATGGCGAGGTTGTACAGAGGTGCGAGCCTTTTTACGATCGCCCGGATGTAGCTGGATATTTTGAAACTGATGTAGCTTTGCAGTCGGGTTGGACTTGTTATTTACCAAAAAACATTGTAGGGCTGGAGGATGTGTTAACAGTCAAAACAATCAATAACTATGGTTGGGAATGGATTCTGGAAACTTGCACTGTTAAATCGCTGGTTAACCAAAGGCAATCGCAGTCTTTGTTGGGGTCTACTCAGACAAAACTCAAATTACTCGAGACTCAGTTAGCGTCAGCTAGGATAGAATGGGAGCAAAGCCAAAATAAGTTAATGATTACTCAAACAAAGTTGGAAGAATCTCAAACAAATTTGCAAGAAACTCAAACTCAATTAGTTTCAGCTCAAATGCAATTGGAGCAAACTAAAAATCAGTTAGTATCTGTGCAAACGCAGTTGGAGAAAAAAGAAAATCAGCTAATTCATCTTAAGCAAGAACTAGAGCAAGCGAAGTGTCGGGTTTTGGCAATGGAAAGCAGCAAGTTCTGGAAGCTGAGAAGCGCGTGGTTTCAAGTCAGGCGATCCCTGGGCTTAGCGGGAGAGTAGCGAGTAAATTTGGTGTGAGAATTAGGGCGAGGGAGAGAAATTGTGAGTACAAATGACAGCAAACCGTCGGTTTTTATTGTTACCGGAATGCACCGTTCCGGTACGTCTTTAACAGCTTCTTTGTTTCAGAAAGTCGGGGTTGATATTGGCAAAAAGTTAGTCGGCCCGGCCGACGGAAATGTGAAAGGTCATTTCGAGAATGTTGATTTTGTGGAGTTTCACAAAAGTGTTTTGCGATCGCACGGTATTGATGAACTCGGCTGTACGTTTGAAAAAACGATTCCGGTATCAGCAGAATACGTGGAAATCGCCAAACGCGCGATCGACCAAAATCAACAAACTCACAAACATTGGGGTTGGAAAGACCCCCGAACAGCCCTTTTTTGGGATTTTTGGCTGAATTTGCTCCCGGAAGCTAATTTTATCTGTGTTTATCGATCGCCCTGGGAAGTAGTCGATTCCCTTTACCGCCGGGGAACCGATGTCAGCTTGCTGCAAAATCCCGAAATGGCAGTAAAAATGTGGATTCACTACAATCAAAAAGTTTTAGAACTTTACGAACGCTTCCCCCATCGCTGTCTTCTAGCAAACGTTTACCCCATCGGCAACACTCCCGAACTTTTCATCGAGCGAGTCAACGAAAAATTTAATGTTAAATTAGGTGCGATACCTGCCGACAATTTTGAAGAATCTTTATTAGTCAACGATATTGTTAACAGTCACAGACCAACTTTAATAGAAAAATATTTTCCCGAATCATTAGAACTATATGAAGTTTTGGAAACCCAAGCTGGCAATCTGAGCAGCGAATCAAAAGGTGCGATCGATCGAATTATTAATTTCCCCGCATCTCCAGTCTGGCCATTTGAAGATTGGCTAAAAATCCGCTTGCTGGAAAAACAGCAAAAAATCAGCTCTTCCGAACTCAAACAGTGGCAAGAACAATTTCACCAGGCCCAGGCGAAAGTCTTGGGATTAGAGACAGAATTAGGAGCAACTCAAGTACAGCTTGCAGGCAAAGAATCTAATTTTCAAGAAGCTTTAGCAAAACTCCTCGGATTAGAAACAGAATTAGGACAAACTCAAGTACAGCTTGCAGGCAAAGAATCGCAATTTCAAGAAGCTTTAACGAAAGTATTAAAATTAGAAGCAGAATTAGGGCAAACTCAGGTACAGCTTGCAGGCAAAGAATCGCAATTTCAAGAAGCTTTAGCGAAAATATTAGAATTAGAAGCAGAATTAGGACAAACTCAGGTACAGTTTGCAGGCAAAGAATCGCAATTTCAAGAAGCTTTAGCGAAAGTATTAGAATTAGAAGCAGAATTAGGACAAACTCAGGTACAATTTGAAGAAACTGAATTTATATTGCAGCAAAAGTTAGCTGAGTTAGTTCAGCTAGAAACAGCACAAAGTCAAAATCAGGAAAAATTAAAGGACACTCAGGAAAATTTAGAACAATCCCGCCAAGAAAATGAAAAACTCCGGGCAGAACTTGCTACAATTAAGTCTTCTCGATGGTGGCAAGTGAGAGAAAAATGGTGGGAAGTTCAGCACAGAATCCGCGACTTGTTCCCTAAATTTATTTTTTCGTTAGATAGACCCACTACTTGGCAAGTTTGCGATTCCAACCTGCTAATTGTCGGCTGGATTTTTCACAAGAAAAGAGAGACTAAAGCAGTCCGCGCCCGAGTAGAAAACAAGACTTTCGCGGGCGTTTACGGCATAGAAAGAACTGATATAGCGCTAGCACACTCTAATATTCCGGCGGCACATAACTCTGGTTTTACAATTGAATTAGAAGCGCCTGCCGGACGGCACGAAGTGCTGTTGGAAGCCCAAGACGATCGAGGTAAATGGCATCTTTTAGCAGCTTATCCGCTGTTAGTTTCAACGATTCAAGCATCCTTAGATGTACCGGTGGTGTGGGAACAGCGTCAGGGTCAAATTTTGTTTGCCGGTTGGTGCTGCCACCACGATCGCAAAATTGCTAAATTAAGCTTATTGTGCGGCGATACTTCTGTAGAATGCGCCTACGGTTTACGGCGAAAAGATGTCGGCGAAGTGTTTCCCGACTGGGTTAACAGTTCGGAAAGTGGCTTTGAAGTCCTTGTTGATTTGCCTCCTGGCGAATGGCACGTTTCGCTGCAAGCTGAGTTAGAAACAGGGGAAATTTTGTATTTTCAAGCACCGAAAATATTGAACGTGCGGCGCTACGATATCTGGCAGCGAAGTGCTGATAAATTTGAGGAGTTTTCGAGTTTTATACAGGCAATTCGGCAGCGGGCGAGGGAGAGAAAACAGCGTCTGGGTAGAATTGTGCCGATGCCCTGGGAAGTTGTCAGGGTGATTCGCCAGTTGGGGAAGATTTATCG
>JAICRN010000549.1 GCA_025937335.1 Microcoleus sp. TY_ISSM_2_bin.22 | reverse complement strand
TTTTAGGTATAAATACCATCACAGCTTTGCACTTATTTACAAGTATCTCAGAATTTGTTAGCGATTCCCACTAATTGCCGATCGTACCTCGATCCGATTCGCTAGCTGTCCTAGTAGTGGTAAAACTCCCTAGGGGAGTGATTTATGCTGTAACCAGCAAGCAATTTTCCAGCAAAATGAACAGTTCGCTCGATCGAAATCCCGTCATCCTAATACACGGCATCTGGGACACAAAGATTATTTTCAGCAAAATGTCCGCCCGCCTCACCCAACTCGGATGGTCAGTCCACAGCCTCAACCTCACTCCCAACGACGGCAGCCTCGGCCTCGACTTACTGGCCAAGCAACTGGCAGACTACATCTCTGAAACCTTCGATCCAGAACAATCTTTAGACATAGTAGGCTACAGCATGGGCGGCATCGTCAGCCGCTACTACGTCCAGCGACTCGGGGGAATTAACCGCGTACAGCGTTTCATCACCCTATCTTCCCCCCACCACGGCACCCTCACCGCCTATTCCCTACGCCTACCAGGATACCTGGATATGCGCCCTGATAGTCGCTTGCTGCGCGATTTGAATCAAGATGTGACAATGCTCAAACGCATAAACTTTACATCAATGTGGACGCCATTTGACATCATGATTGTACCGGCGAACAGCTCCCAAATGCCAGTAGGTAAAGAAGTTAAAGTCAACGTTTTGCTGCACCGCCAAATGGTGACAGAACCCCAAAGTATTAACGCAGTAGTTGAAGAACTCAAAGCACCTATAGAAAATAAAATTCCCACTTAAAAATGAATAGCGATTTCAGCCGCAATCCCGTCTTGCTAATTCACGGAATCTTCAGAAAATCGGGAATTTTTCACAAAATGTCTGCTTATCTCACCCAACTCGGGTGGTCAGTCTACACCATCAATCTCTCGCCCCATTGGGGCAATGCCAGCATAGACGAATTAGCCCAACAAATAGCAGATTATATAAACAAAACCTTTGCGCCCGAACAGCATCTAGATATAGTAGGATTGAGCATGGGCGGTTTAGTAACTCGCTACTACCTGCAAAGGTTAGGCGGCATTAACCGAGTGCAGCGCTTTATTGCCATATCTTCTCCTCACAGCGGTACTTGGATGGCTTACACTCTCTGGGGAAAAGGCTGCATCCAAATGCGTCCTGGCAGTGCTTTTCTGGAAGATTTAAATCGAGATGCAGCCTTGTTGGAAAAGCTCAATTTTACTTCAATTTGGACTGATTGGGATTTCATCATCGTACCGGCTTCTAGTTCCCAAATATCTGCTGCAAAAGAAGTAAAATTGTCCGTATTCGCCCATGCCATGATGGCGAGGCATTCCAGCAGTTTAAAAGCGGTCGCTGAAGCACTTTCAGAACCATTGAAAAATCACGATTAACCGTTTGATTCATTCTTGTATAATGTCAAATTTTGTAGGGGCGGGTTTCACCTAAAATAATTGCCTAAAACAACAATCTCGTAAACCTGCCCCCACAGGAGGCAAATCGCTACCGGATTAGATATCAAACAGCGTCCCCAACTTCAGCGTATTCGCTGCGGCCAAAAATTGCTTCAGCTTCACAGTAATACTTGAACTCCAGTATATTGTGGAAAGGGTCTTCTAAGAAGAAAGTACGGTGTTCTGTAGGCAAACCGACAAATCGCCGTCTCGGTTCTTGATAGAAATTTAAGTTGTTTTGCTGGGCTTTTTCTAGCAACCGTTCCCAGTCAGCTTCGTTCGTAAAAATTAACCCAAAATGCCGGGGATAGATGCCTCGCTGAGGCGTCAAAGGTTCGCGGCTGACGTGGGCGACAATTTGATGGCCGCACAGACCCATAATCGCAGAATTAGGCGATTCGCGACCTAGTTTGCAGCCCAGCCCGTCTACATAGAACGCTTTTGTTTGGGCAATATCGGTCACGGGGAAGGCAAGATGAAATAAGACTTGGCTCATCAGAAAAATGGGTTTGAAACCCCGTCCTTACAGGACGGCTTTACAGGGAACGTGGTAAAATGTCCGGCATGGAAAAAGCCTATCGCTACCGCTTCTATCCCACCACCGACCAAGAATCACTTTTGCGACGGACTTTGGGCTGCGTTCGACTGGTATACAACAAAGCGCTGGCTGCCCGTACAGAGGCTTGGTACTCTCGTCAAGAACGAGTTGATTACCTTCAAACCTCCTCCATGCTGACAAGTTGGAAAAAAGAGCCAGAGCTTGATTTTCTTTCGGAGGTGAGCTGTGTCCCTCTGCAACAGGGACTCAGACATTTGCAAAAGGCGTTTACTAACTTCTGGGCCGGTCGTGCTAAATATCCCAACTTTCAGAAAAAGCATCACGGCGGTAGCGCTGAATTTACTAAGTCTGCTTTCCGGTGGAAAGACTCTCAAGTATTTCTGGCTAAATGCTGCGAACCTTTGCCGATTAGGTGGAGCAGGCAAATCCCTCCTGGATGCAATCCATCCACCATTACGGTCAAACTGGATGCACAAGGACGATGGTTTGTCTCCTTGCTGGTAGATGACCCTACCGTCAAACCGCAGATCAAAACCGATAAAGCAGTTGGTTTGGACGTTGGGATCACCAGTCTGATTGCTACCAGTGACGGCAATAAGATTGCTAACCCCAAACACTTTAAGCGGCTGCACAAGAAGCTGAGGCGGGCGCAAAAAGCCTTGTCTCGGAAACAGAAAGGAAGCAACAACAGGCACAAGGCGCGACTTAAAGCAGCCAAAATACACGGGCAGATAGCCGATGCTCGCAAAGATTTTTTGCACAAGCTGACAACTCAACTGGTGCGCGAAAACCAAACGATAATAGTTGAGGATTTGGCTGTCAAAAATATGGTCTTGAACCGCAAACTGGCACAAGCTATTTCTGACGCTAGTTGGGGTGAACTGACCCGACAACTTACCTATAAATGCCAGTGGTACGGTCGGAAACTGGTAAAAATTGACCGCTGGTTTCCCAGCTCTAAAAGATGCGAAAACTGCGGGCATATTGTTGAGAAAATGCCGTTGAGTGTCAGGGAGTGGGAGTGTCCTAATTGTGGGATGAACCATGACCGAGATTTGAACGCGGCTAAGAATATTTTGGCTGCAGGGCTTGCCGTTGCAGTCTGTGGAGCGAACGTAAGACCCGATAGAGACTCCTCTAAAAGGCAGTTGCGAAAAACCCGTCTCGGGGACAGAAGCAGAAACCTAAATCGTGAGGTTTGGGAATTCTAGCCGTTATAGGGCGGGGTGGATGTCAAGGAGGTACTAAATGCAGAATTCAGAATTGTTCTTTAATTATTTATCTTGGTCTAATCCTTGGTTGGTGGCGATCGCCCTAAATACAGTTTTACTCGCGATCGGCACCATTGCTCCTAAAAAATTGCTCACTCCCGCCGGCCAATTTCACGGCTGGCTATTGGGCGTCCTCATTTGGGGCTGTTTGGGATGGCAAGGCTATGCTGTGGTGATGTTTTACTTTCTTGTCGGATCGGGAGTTACCAGCATCGGCAAAGCCCAAAAAGAAGCAGAAGGCATAGCTGAAAAGCGTTCAGGCGCCCGAGGCCCAGAAAATGTCTGGGGTTCGGCTTTAACTGCTACTATGAGCGCTGTGGGAGTTTTGGCATTATCTATTTTAGGAGAGACAGGCAAGATGCCTGTGCCGCAAGATGCTATTTCCCTGTTATTGCTGGGTTACGCCGCGAGTTTTTGCACCAAACTTTCCGATACCTGCGCCAGCGAAATCGGCAAAGCTTACGGCAAGCGGACTTTTTTGATTACCAGCTTGCAGCCTGTACCTAGGGGTACGGAAGGGGCCGTAAGTTTGGAAGGAACGATCGCGGGTATTGTCGGTTCAATTCTGATTGCGCTGTTGAGTTGGGCCGTCGGTTTAATTGATTTGACAGGAATTGTTTTTTGTGTTATTGCAGCTTTTATTGCCACGAACATCGAGAGCGTAATTGGGGCGACGGTGCAATCAAAGTTTGAGTGGCTCACGAACGAGCTAGTCAATTTTTTCAATACACTCATAGGAGCGATCGCAGCGATCGTTTTAGCGGCGGCCTGGAAAGCTTTTTTAGCTTAGTTAATCCGGACGCATTCACGACCCAATCAACCTGGTTTTTTACGATAATTCAAACGATTAATATTATGTCCGGTCGATTACCCCTCATACGATAGGGGGGGTAATCGAAAAATACCTGCCAATAATTGACA
>JAICRN010000232.1 GCA_025937335.1 Microcoleus sp. TY_ISSM_2_bin.22 | reverse complement strand
GGAACTTACCAACTGTCGCCGACTCAGCCTCTGAGTGCAGTTGCGGATAAAATTTGGAAGGGCGAAGTCGTACAGCAGAGTTTCACGATTCCAGAAGGGTGGTCGCTGCAACAAATGGGCGCTTATTTTGAAGCGCAAGGTTTTTTCCCGGCTAAGGATTTTATGGCGGCCGCGAGTCAAATTCCTTACGCTCAATACCCTTGGCTGCCGAGCGGATTGCCTCATTTGGAAGGTTTTTTGTACCCGGATACTTATCAGCTAGACGGCGATGCAATTAGCCCGGAAGCTGTCATCAAGCAAATGCTCGGTCGCTTCGAGGAGTTGGCTTTGCCGATATATCAAAAGAATCAGAAGAAAACTAAGCTGGATTTGAAAGAGTGGGTGACGCTGGCGAGTATTGTGGAAAAAGAGGCTGTGGTTGCCGACGAGCGCAATCGTATTTCTGGGGTATTCAACAACCGTCTGAATAAGGGTATGCCCTTGGGTTCTGACCCGACAGTTGAATACGCCCTCGGCATTAGGCAAACTAAGGAGAAGCCTTTGACTTTCAAGCAGGTGGAAACGCCTTCTCCTTACAATACTTATATCAATGTAGGGCTGCCGCCAACTCCGATCGCATCTCCGGGAATAGCAAGTCTGGAAGCGACTCTGACTCCGGAAAATACAGAATACCTGTATTTTATGGCTCGATACGACGGCACTCACATTTTTAGCCGCACGCAGGCGGAACACGATGCTGCGATTGCTAAAGTTGACCAGCAGTTGCGATCGACTCCATAGATTGGTAATGACTAATACAAAAGTAAAAAGTCAAAAGTCACAAAGGAAAAACCATAATTATTCACTTTTGATTTTTTACTTTTTGAATCTTTAACTCCCAATTTATTATTTCTCAATCTAAACTCTAAAATCTAAAACCTAAAATCATTAT
Organism: Microcoleus sp. TY_ISSM_2_bin.22; assembly: GCA_025937335.1. Classification (GTDB taxonomy): domain Bacteria; phylum Cyanobacteriota; class Cyanobacteriia; order Cyanobacteriales; family Microcoleaceae; genus Microcoleus. Next base: position 7,183 of record JAICRN010000232.1, on the reverse strand, counting down.
GACTTGGGGTAAACTACTACAGCCTGACTTAGTTCTAGGCAATTCGGTCGTGAATTTAACGGCGGATATTCTGCAAAAATATCAGATTAAAGGATTAGTTTTGGATGTGGACGAAACTCTCGTTCCCATTACGGCAATGAATGCTTCTCCTGAACTCAGCTTGTGGGTGAAAGAAATTAAACCCGTGGTATCGCTATGGTTGGCAAGTAATAATTTAAGTCAAAATCGGATCGGTCGAATTGCTGAGTCTTTGAATCTACCTTACATTACGGGTGCTGCTAAACCGTCGCGCCGCAAGTTGCGAACAGCAGTGACTGCAATGAATTTGCCGGTGGAACAGGTGGCTATGGTGGGCGATCGACTTTTTACTGATGTTTTGGCCGGCAATCGTTTGGGTATGTTTACTATTTTAGTAGAACCAATGGTTGATGCTGGCTATGCGCTTCGGAAGTATCCGGTGCGCTCTTTTGAAGTTTGGGTTTCTCAAGCTTTGGGGGCTTCTCTGAAAATTAAAGATTAGTCATTAGTCCGCAGTCATCAGTCATTAGTCATTAGTCATTAATGCCGAGGGCGGGTTGATAAATATCCAGGACGTGAATCATAGATTTTGGTGAACCCGCCCCTACAGTATTGGTTACAATCAAATAGACATCTCCAGAAAAGCCAGCTTTGAACAGGCATCCTGCCTGTTCCACAATAATTATTGGAGATGTCTACTGGAAATGATATTATCACTAATAACTAATAACTACTGACTGCTGACTACTGACTGCTGACTAATGACTAAAACTATTGTTGTTAAAATTGGAACTTCGACTCTGACTCGATCGACTACGGGAAACTTAGCTCTTTCAACTATTGCTGCATTAGTCGAAATTTTAGCTAATTTACGGCAGCAAGGTCATCGAGTAGTTTTGGTTTCTTCGGGTGCGGTTGGGGTTGGCTGCGCGCGCTTGGGTTTGACGGAACGCCCGCGAAACATTGCTATGAAACAGGCTGTGGCGGCTGTGGGCCAAGGGCGGCTGATGCGGGTGTACGATGACTTGTTTACTACTCTGCAACAGCCGATCGCTCAAGTATTGCTCACCAGGGGCGATTTAGTGCAGCGTAACGGTTATGTTAACGCTTACAATACTTTTCAGCAACTGCTCAGATTGGGCGTGATTCCTATCGTCAATGAAAACGATACTGTGGCGGTAGACGAGCTCAAATTTGGCGATAACGATACGCTTTCGGCGCTGGTGGCGAGTTTGGTAGAAGCAGATTGGTTGTTTGTACTCACAGATGTCGATCGGCTGTATTCGGCAGATCCGCGCAGCAATCCAGACGCACAGCCGATCGCCCTAGTCCAAAGTATGGCACAGCTCACAGAATTTCAGGTGCAAACAGGAGACTCCCGCAGCGGTTGGGGAACCGGCGGAATGGTGACAAAAATTGAAGCCGCGAGAATAGCAACTGCATCGGGAGTGCGGACTGTCATCACTGACGGCTGCTTTCCTGGTAATATCGAGAAAATACTGAACGGAGAGTCGATCGGCACTCAATTCGAGCCTCAACCGCGCCCTGTAAACGCTCGCAAACACTGGATAGCTAACGTGCTAATTCCAGCAGGAAAACTATATTTAGATGCCGGTGCTGTCAAGGCAATTTCCCACGGCGGAAAATCGCTTTTAGCTGCGGGTATTGCTCAAGTAGAAGGACAATTTCAAGCTGATGATTCCGTGGAGTTGTGCGACGCAGCAGGCAAGCAAATTGCTAGAGGACTTGTGAATTATAGCAGTTTAGAATTGAGACAAATCCAGGGCTGCAAGTCCGATAAAATTGCTGAGATTTTAGGCTATGCGGGTGTAGAAACGGCGGTACACCGAGATAATTTAGTGATTGTTTAAACTACTTTTAAACTACTACATATCGAGACACTCGATCGTGCAATGAGCGAACGCAGAAATTGAGGATACTTGCAGCACAGTATTGCAAGAATTTGTTTGGCTGTGTTGGAACAGCTCGTTCATCGCTTCTGTAAACAATTCAAATACATTGCGTGCTAATTCTAAAGCTGCTTGGCGTTCCGCATTAGTAAGTTTGATCTCTGCTACAACTTGCAATATCTCTGGCGTGTTTAAAAGGTGATAATTGTCTAAAGCGACATCACCACCTCCAAAATAAACATATTCTTTTTGGGTAATTTGCTGTAATTCCATTACCACTGCTAGCGCCGCCTCAAAAAAAACTGTCGCCGTTCCTTCGAGGACTTCCACTAACACCAGTTTCTGAATGGGAGAGGCTTTCCAAGCGTAGCGTTCGAGCACTGAACACAGCGATCGCGTTTTTTTAGTTTCTTCACCCCAAAGCAGTCTAAAATCACCATAAGTCATTGATTGGTTAAAGCCAACTTCCTCTAGGAATTCTAGATAATCGTGCCAGTAATAGTTTTGGTTGTAAGTATATTTATTAATTAGTTCCTGAACTTGGTTGTTACTAGAAGAGTCTCGGATTACATATTTATTTAAATCGCTCAACCCGATAGCCAAAGGAGCCAGAATAGGTGCAAAAATTAGTCTTTGTTTCAGGTAAGTATTTTGATTTGCTAGAAATGCAAATAAGGGTAAGCGTGCAAATTCTTGCTTTTGTGTTTGAATAAATTCTAGAACTTCTTTCATAGCATCGCACCCTCACTAAGTTATTTAAACAGGGGTTTCACACCTTGCTTGATTATCGAGGATTTTTAGGGAATATCTTTGTATTTGATATCATGTTTAGTTGTGTTTGTAGTCAGGAGCGAGTGTGATTTGCATCATATTGTGTTCCACAACTAAATGGGGGTTGAGAGTCAGGGTACTCTTAGTGAGATTTACTTGTGTGGTAATGAGTATAGATGACAAGTTTCCAGGGCGAATTGCCTTTGGGTGCGTTCTGGGTTAATCTATTTTTTGTATCAGTTAAGAAAATTGTAGGAGTTAATCTTGGAACGCACTTTTTTAGCGATTAAGCCCGATGGTGTACAGCGCGGACTCGTTGGCGAAATTATCGGTCGTTTTGAAGCCAAAGGGTTTACGCTAGTTGGCATGAAGCTGATGACGGCGAGTCGCGAACTTGCCGAACAGCATTATGGCGTACACAAAGAAAGACCCTTTTTTGCGGGACTGGTAGACTTCATCACTTCCGGGCCCCTGGTGGCGATGGTGTGGGAAGGCGACGGCGTTGTGGCGTCGGCGAGAAAAATCATTGGCGCAACAAATCCTCTGAATTCAGAACCGGGGACAATTCGCGGCGATTTGGCTGTGAATGTCGGCCGCAATATTATTCATGGTTCTGATGCTGTGGAAACTGCCAATGAGGAAATTCGTCTCTGGTTCAAGGAAGAAGAATTGAGTTCTTGGACGCCTTGTTTAACTCCTTGGATTGTGGAGTAGTTTTGAGATTCTCCCGATTGATTAATCGGGAGATTATCTTAGTTTGAGGCTAAGATAGTGAATTTAAAATATTTGTATTAGTGTATGTTTAAGAATTGGGCAATCAGTGGGTAATAAATCGTCGTTTTATGATTTAATTATATTAACTAATTGCTCAGATGCTGTCCACAACTAAAGGCAAGTTGTTTGTAAGCCAATAAATTTTTATAATTCATCTAGTTCTCCCACATCTGAAATTACAGCGTATCCCACGTTTATTAACAGCAGCTTTAGATACGGCAGTGCCGTGTCCTCAGTATCATTCCGATGCCACCGGAAACGATATTATCGCCGATCGCCCTTAGCCCCTAAGGGATGAGAATTAAATAAAATCCACTTTTCATGACTGTTGTGGGATGGGCCTTCCTAGCCCGTCCCCGATAGACGGGCTAGGAAGGCCCATCCCACAAGAAAAAAGGGAAATTATTTAATTGACGATCCTAAACCCGCTGAGATTGCCTAAAAATCGAGCTGTTAGCCCTAGTTTCAACGTCGGCGCGGGGCCGGAAGCCTTGCGCTATTGCCATTTTGCGGTTGCGGTTTTTCTTGCAGCTTCATCGTCAAACTAACCCGCTTTAACTTCTCATTCACCTCCAAAACCCGCACTTTTACAACTTGTCCGACTTTAACAATCTGTTTCGGATCTTCCACGAATCGATCGGCTAATTGAGAAATGTGAACCAAACCATCTTGGTGCACTCCCACATCAACAAAGGCTCCAAAGTTAGCTACATTTGTGATTATGCCTTCTAATTCCATCCCCACTTGCAAATCGGAGATTTCTTTGATTCCTGCTTGGAAAGTGGCATATTTAAACTCGGCGCGCGGGTCTCTTCCGGGTTTTTCTAGTTCGGAAATAATGTCTCGGAGTGTGGGTTCACCCACTTTTTCTGTGACATATTTCTTGATGTTTACCGTCTTGATTTTTTCCGATATTTGTGTTGTATCAGTCAGCGGCAAGTCTAAATCCTTGGCGATCGCCTGCACTACAGGATAACTTTCGGGATGAACTGCGGTATTGTCCAGGGGGTTTTCGCCGCCGCGAATGCGGAGAAATCCCGCTGCTTGTTCAAAAGCTTTTGGCCCGAGTTTGGGAACTTTCAGGAGTTGGCGGCGATTTTTAAATGCGCCGTTTTCGTTGCGGTAATTGACGATATTTTTGGCAACAGTTGCCGTCATTCCCGATACAAATGTCAGCAGTTCTTTGGAGGCTGTGTTTAAGTCAACTCCGACATAATTAACGCAGCTTTCGACTGTTTCGTCGAGTTTCTTTTTGAGCAGTTTTTGGTCAACGTCGTGCTGGTATTGACCGACTCCTATTGATTTCGGGTCGATTTTCACGAGTTCGGCGAGGGGGTCTTGCAAGCGCCGTCCGATGCTGACTGCGCCGCGGACGGTGATGTCGAGGTCGGGAAATTCGGCGATCGCCACTTCGCTTGCTGAATAAATCGATGCACCGGATTCATTCACCATGACTTTAATCGGTTTCCTGTCCATTTCTGCCAAAACTTCCGAAACAAATTCGTCTGTTTCCCGGGAAGCTGTACCGTTGCCGATCGCGATTAATTCAATTTTATACTTTTCAATTAAATGCTTGACAATTTTACCAGCTTGCTGTCGCTGAGCGGCCGCTTGGTGGGGAAAAATTGCTTGATATTCTAAAAATTGCCCGGTTTCATCGAGGGCGGAAACTTTGCACCCGGTGCGAAATCCCGGATCGATCGCCAGTGTCGGTTTCATTCCCGCCGGCGCCGACAGCAGCAACTCGCGGAGGTTGGTTTCAAAAGTGGCGATCGACTCGATATCGGCGGCGGCTTTGTTGTGCGATCGTACTTCTGTAATTAACGAAGTCTTCATCAGTCGGTTGAAGGCATCCTTCAAAGTCGATCGATAAAACTCTTTAACTTCCGGTATCCTAGTTCTAATTTCCTGACCTTCCAAATAAGCCATCACTGTGGATTCATCAAACGCCAGTTCCAAATCTAAGACTCCTTCCGTTTCCCCGCGAAACAGCGCTAACATATTGTGCGACTGAACGCTTCTCGCTGCAACTTGGTAATTGCGGTACATTTCAAATTTAGTGCTGCCTTCGGGGAAATCCTCTTTAATTTTCGAGACAAAAACTCCTGTTTTCATCAAAAAATCTCGCAAATAAGCCCGCAATTCTGCTTTTTCCGAAACCGCTTCCGCCAAAATATCCGCAGCACCTTTGAGAGCTTCTTCTGCTGTTTTAACTCCCTTTTCTTCCGAAATGTATTTAGCTGCTTCCGCCTCCAAATCTGCTGGTTTAGCCGTCGGTAAGTTCAGAGACTTGATAAATTCTGCCAGCGGTTCCAAACCTTTTTCCCTAGCAATTGTCGCTCGCGTCCGCCGCTTCGGTTTGTAAGGCAGATAAAGGTCTTCGAGTTCGTTTTTTTGCAAACAAGATTCGATTTTAGCTTGCAATTCTTCAGTGAGTTTCCCCTGAGAGCTAATCGTCTCTAAAATCGACTTTTTGCGCTCTTCAATTTCCGTCAGATAGGTGAAGCGATCGGAGATGTCCCGCAACTGAATTTCATTCAGCAAGTCCGTGCGTTCTTTGCGGTAGCGGGCAATAAACGGAATAGTTGCTCCCTCGGCAAAAAGTTCCAGAGCATTATTGACTTGAGACAGATTAAGGGAAAGTTCTTGAGCAATCAGTTGAGGAATATCGATCATAGTGCAGAATTTCGGATCGGTAAATTTTAGATTTTAGATTTTAGATTTTAGATTTTAGATTTTAGATTTTAGATTAACTTCACAAAAGATAGGAAGAAAAGGAATCATCCCAATTTTGTTTAAATCTTTTTCTAGGAGTGCGACCGCCCCGCACAGCAAAACCGATATATCTCGCTTCTAGCTCTCCGGCTTGCACTCCAGTGAAAGCCTCATTGGGATGCTCCCGTAATGTTAGCATAAATGCAATGATTTCTCAATATTATATGTTGCCTTTTAAATATCCTGTGCCGCAAACAGATCCGCCGCGATCGCCCAGAGAAACGCTGCCGACGATGTACGATTTACCCAGCGAAGACCCGGAGGAACCTGGCTTGCCTGACGAATTTCACGATTTGCAGCCGCAGTTGTTGAGCCTGACGTTTCGGCCTCGGAATTATCCGGCTTCTGAGATATTTAGCGGCACCGACATGAACCTTTATTATGACGTGCATCACACTTTGTGGCACAAGCGGCCGGATTGGTTTGCAGTTGTGGGAGTTCCCCGACTTTACGATCGATCCGAACTGCGGATGAGTTACGTTACTTGGCAGGAAGGCGTGAATCCTTTTGTAATTGTAGAACTACTTTCGCCGGGAACAGAAAAAGAAGATTTAGGCGACAATACCGATGAAGAAAAGTTGCCACCTCTGTCGGGAAATGCTGCGGGTAACGGGCAAGTTTTGGAGTCGGAGACGAAGGAGGAACCGCCTAGAAAATGGGAGGTTTACGAGCAAATTTTGCGGGTTCCTATTTATGCCGTTTTCAGCCGCTATACTAACAGGTTGCGAGTGTTTGAATTGAAGGGCGGACACTATCAAGAATTAGAATTGCCCGAGTCGCGAGTGTGGATTGCCGACCTAAGTTTGGGCTTGGGTTTGTGGCAAGGGGAGTTTCAGGGAATCGATCGACTGTGGTTGCGCTGGTATGATGTTGATGGCAATTGGATTCTGACTGAAGCGGAACAGCAACGGCAGCGGGCTGAGTCAGCGGAATCT
>JAICRN010000737.1 GCA_025937335.1 Microcoleus sp. TY_ISSM_2_bin.22 | reverse complement strand
GTGGCGGTTTATAAAATATCAATGGCTCGAAATAGATGCCTACTCTAGCTGGCCATCTCTTGTTTCATCTGTAGAAAGAATTCTTAAAGAATTTGGAGATAATTATGTAATTAATTTTGCTTAACTACTTACCAATGTTGGGCAAAAGCCCGCGCCTGCGTTTCATTAAAATCCGCCACCTCCACATAATCAAACCGCTCAAACCGCGATTCCTGACTCTGCGTTCGACAGGTCACAATTACCTGCACCTGCGGATAAGTGCGAGCAAAGCGCTTGATTTCCTTGGCGATCTTCTTCCCATCTTCTCCCGTCACTTCATCCAACCCATCCAGCAGCACCAGCGCCCGACCTCGATCTAACGCCAATTGAGTTTCGGCATCCGATAACCGCCAGCATCCCTCTAGATAACGCTCTAGCGAATAGGCAACCTCACGCCCATCCTCGACAAAATCTCGCAGTTTAATCAAAACCGGAATCCGGTGCGCTTGTAACTTCTCAGCATTGCACTCCATCACCACTCGCTGCAAATACGTAGTCTTTCCCGAACCCGGTTTGCCCACCACCATCAGGTTCGCATTCTTCGCCAGCACCTCTAAACCTGATACCCGTTTTAGCTCTTTGCCCAAACCAATGCGATCGAAACTGCGGTAGCTGGGATTTGGGCTGAAGTGCTGCCACAAGTCATCCAATTCCGATTTACGACTACTACTGAGTTCCTCCAGAATATTGACATCCACAAACAAGTCACCCAACGGCACCCAACGATCGACCCCCCAAAGCGGCATGGTGCCGTGCAACCGTTGGATGTCATCGTGGAGGCGCGATCGTACCTCCTGAACTAACGCATCAATGTCATCTTTCTCGCTCTCAGCAGGCGGATCTGAGAGTGAACTCGGTGGTTTACCTTTCTGCTGAACGAGTTCATCATCGGGTTCCCATTTCAGTTTGAGCTTTTTGCAGATGCAAAGAAACTGCTGGCGCTGAACAGGTTCACCTTTGAAAAATTTGTTGATGGTAGTACGCGACATCTTTAATTCAGCAGCCAAATCGGATTTGCTACCAAATTTTGCTAATGCGCTGTCCGCGTTTTTCAGTTGAGTTGGCGATAACCTCAGAGATCGCCCGGTACGTTCTGTCATGTAGTGCTTCCAGCTTTCCCCAATTCTAGCGACGCGATCGTAACTTGGACAAACTTGTACATAACCTGAGCGGTAGGCGATCGTATCTAAAACCAGCCTCCTATCTTGCATTTGGCAGATTGTTGAGAGTTTCAACGAAGATGACCAACATGAAGAGTTCAAATAAGAAAAAATGGCTCAAAGTAATCGAGTTTACTGTAGTGGGTGTTGCCACCTGGCTCAATCCCCAAGCAGGATTTCTGCTATTTCTGCTTCGGCTGTGCTTTCAAATCTTGGCTGCGTTGCAGAAAGATGAGGAGAGTCAAATAGATAAAAGCTAGAAATCCCCGATCGCCTTTGCGAAAAAATTCAACAGGGCGATCGGTTCCCCAAAGTTTTATAGCGAGATCGCAATTTCAGCAGATTGATTTCCCCCATTACGAGGGCGAAGATGTAAGGTAATTTCCGTATCGAGTCGCTTGAGGAAAAGCAGTAGTTTTCCCTCACTGAACCGTTGAAACTCTCCGTTCATTAAATGACAGACTTCTGGTTGTGGAATGCCCAGTAATTCGCTCATTTCACGCTGTTCCAAGTTGCGCTGTTTCAAAAGACGAAGTACCTGAATTCCGATTTTACCCCGCGCAAAAAGTTCGTCAGCATCTGCCAATCCAAGGTCAGCAAATACATTACCGCTGCTTTCTTCAAAAATAGTTTCTTCGGTCATAATTGTTCCTCCCTCGCTAGTGCGTCTTGATAGCGTTTTTTAATTAAGTCAACATCAGCCTGTGGGGTTTTAATCCCTTGCTTTGATTTCTTCTGAAAAGCGTGCAACACATATATCTTGTCACCAATCTTGACAGCATAAACCGCCCTGTAAGTATCCGTATCGTAACGTTTGACGATTTCGTACACACCGCTTTCCACCCCTTTAAAGGGCTTGGCTGACAAAGGTGTTTCCCCAGCTTGCACCACTTGTAGCGCATAACCTACCGCTTTTTGTACCTCTTCAGGAAACTCGCGGATATTTTTGCGAGAGTCTCCCATCCAAACAAGAGGTCGTAAAGGCACTTCTATAGTATCTTTGTTATCGACCATTTTATACGAAAGTTCCTGTAAAAATCAAGTTTGACAATAGCATAAAATGTTGCCCAGCCTAAAAATCGATTTCTCCCATAATGGGTTCTTGTGTCATGGTTGTTCCTCTCTTGGCATGGTATAGTACCCATCTTCGATTCGCATCGACAACTCATGAAAGATGAATTGCCAGAAGCTGCAGATCGCGCTCGGAGTGAAAGTTGTTAAACTGGTAATCGAGCCAGCAGAGACAGCAGCAGAACAAGCACGGCAGTAGATCGCAATGGCCCGACAACAGATATCCGATCCTACCGTTCAACGCGATTTAATTAACCTGATCGAAACAATTATCGTCTACAAACTCCCCCAGAAAAGCCGCGAGGAAATTGCCGCCATGTTGAATTTAAGCGAACTCAGACAAACTCGATTTTATCAGG
>JAICRN010000163.1 GCA_025937335.1 Microcoleus sp. TY_ISSM_2_bin.22 | reverse complement strand
TTGTTTAATTTGCCAGTTAGCTTTAGTCCTAAAATATTAACCGCAGATGAATGCAGATTCATAACATCATCGGCGGTTAAAATCTTCCTCAAGATACAGGAAAATAAACAACAAGCATCGAAATATTTTGGTGAGTCCGGGCGATCGCTTCCGGTTCTTTGAGAGTTCCCGGTTTTTCCCACAAATTCTGGTGAGAAATTGTGGTTAAAATCAGCAAATCGTGTTCTAACAAATTATGCGAAACTAGCTTGATAAAATTTCCCCGCACCCGATTTACTGGTATCTCAGAAAGAATTTCCATCTCCGCCGCACTTTGGTTGCTTTGTTCCCGTTTTGTCGCCACCAACAACACTTGCAAACTCGCCTTAAGTTCCTCGGCTAAACTCTTAGCAATATCCACGGTTTCCTGAAATCCAAACCGCGTCAACTCGCTGTCAGTTACCGCCAAAATAACTCTGGCTGTATTCTGGAGAGGATCGGGAAATCGAGCAATCAGTACGGGTACGGGCGAGCGCCCGATCACAGTATCAATGATGCTGCCAAAAAAATTGTCGCGAGTCGTGGAAAATCCCTTCCAACCGCAAACTATTAAACTAGCTTCACGTTCGGTTGCACTCCGCAGAATTCCGCGATCGATCGCATCATCTATCCTCGCGATCGGTTCAACCGCACAAGCAGCAGCATGGGCGACAGTTTCCGCAGCCGTCAAAAGTTGAGTTTGCTGCATTTTCTCTGCGGGCGAAATTGCTTCGCCGCGATCGGACAAAATATGCAGCGGCAGCAAAGTTCCCTGATATCTTTTTGCTAAGATCAAAGCCAAACGCAGCAAATTATCTTCCGTATTCGGATTAGCAACAGGCACTAAAACTCGAGCTCCCCATGAATGCTTTCCCGAAGTAGCAGCAGGCAAACTTGACCCCGGCTGCTGCATTTCTTGACCCCACCGAGATACAATCCAAGGAGAAGCCACACAAGTTACTAAAATCATGGCAATGATACCGTTCACCGTTACGCGATCGACCAATTTAATGTCAAAAGCAACCGTAATCGCCGCCAAAGTAGAAGCAGCTTGAGCAACAGAAAGACCAAACATTACCATAATGCTGGGAAACTCAAAACGAAATAATTTCCCCGGTATCCAAGCTGCCAAAAACTTGCTCACCACCTCAGCTAAAATCATCACCGCCGCCACCAACAAAGACTGCGGCTGCTTTACCAAAATTAGCGGGTCAATTAACATCCCCACAGAAATCAGAAAAAACGGGACAAACAGCGTATTGCCAATAAACTCAATCCGATTCATCAGGGGACTCATTTTGGGAATAATTTGAGTAATGGCAATTCCCGATAAAAATGCACCAATAATTGCCTCAATTTCAATTAGTTCGGCTGCGTAAGAAACTAAAAACAGGGTGGCTAATACAAATATAAATTCTGCATTTTCGTCGTGTCCGAATTTCTTAAAAAACCAGCGACCGATTTTGGGAACTCCCCACAAAGTACCAAAAGTGTAGATAGCAAGAGATGGAATTAGAAACAGCCAAAATTCGAGAGTCAGATTTCCTTTGAAAGCTTTGACAACAATTGCCAGCACTAACAGTCCCAACACATTCGTAATTAAAGTGCCGCCCAAAGTTGCAGTAATAGTCTGAGTTCGCATCAATCCCAATTTTGTGAGAATTGGCAGCGCTAAAAGCGTGTGCGTAGCAAAACAAGAAGCGACTAAAATTGCAGCCAGCCAGCTATACCCCAACAGCAGCATCGCTGCTGTCCCCAATATCATCGGCAGCGAAAAAGTAGCCAGCCCAAATATGACAGCTTTGTCCGCATTGAGTTTGAGGTCGTCGAGGCTAGTTTCCAGTCCCGCTAGGAACATCAAAAACAGCAATCCTACAGTACCTAACAAAACAATAGTAGCGTCTCGTTGCAGCAAATTGAGACCGTTGGGCCCGACGATTACGCCAGCAATAATTAAACCGACTATTCCCGGTAGTCGCAAGCGCTCAAATACCAGCGGCGCGATTAGCATGATTGCTAAAAGAACTAGAAAAACGGGAACGGGAGCGGTAATCGGCCCGGAAGCTAACATAAATTTCACCCTAAATATTGGCAGCGAACTGCTACCATATTTAAAATAAAATCATCAATATATCTATCGTTCTAAAGAGGTATTATCAAAATTTTACAGCATAGTTTTTAATAAGTATGACAGGGCGGGAGGAACCCGGTTTCTTGGTAAAACATGGGTTTGATGACGAAAAATTTATGAAAAAAACCGGGTTTCTAGTTCCCCGCGTAGAAGTCCTGATTGGGAATAATACCCAGAAAAAAGGGAAACGTACTTTTATCCCTTGCTCTTCTCTATTTAAAATCTAAAACCGGGAAAGGCTTCGCCGCTTCCATCTGCGCCGCTAAAGCAATTAAAGTTGCTTCCGCCGCCGGCCGCCCGATAATTTGAATTCCGACGGGCAAACCGTTGTTATCTAAAATGGCAGGAAGTGCGATCGCAGGCAAACCGCTAGCATTAAACGGCGGACAAGGAGCAATCCAATTAATAATTCGCTGCAAAGTTTCTTCAAAACTCAAATCCGCCCACTCCCCAACCCGGATTGGCGAGTGCATATAAGTCGGCAAAACTAACACATCAAATTTTTCAAAGAATCCCACAATCCGCCGCGAAATAACCTGCATTTGATTCACCGCCCGCAAATATTCCCCAGCGGAAATAGTTCTTTCTAACAGCCAGCGATTCATCGGTTCCAAAGCAGGGCCTGGAATGCCGCTTGCCGCCGCCCCAGACTGCCAAACTGCGGTAAACGGTTCGATTAAACCCGTAAAATCAGGGCATCCAGGTTCGATATCGTGACCCAAGTCTGTTAGTAATTTGACGGTTTCTAGGACTGCTTGTTGGCAGATAGCCGAAGCCTCGCCCACAGGGGAAATAGTCGTAGAAAACGCAATTCGCAGCTTGCCCTGCTTTTGACGGGAAGCCTCTAGAAACGTCGGATTTGAATCAGGTAGCCAGTACGGATCGCCTGTTGTGTAGCCTGACATCACGTCCAAAAGTGCGGCGGCGTCAGCTACAGTGCGCGCCAGGGGGCCGTTGGCAGAAATGCCGCTGAGGTAATCTCCGACAGGTGCCCAAGAAACTCGCCCCCGCGACGGTTTAATGCCCACTAAACCGCAACAGGAAGCTGGGCCTCGAATCGAACCGCCGCCGTCCGAACCTTGGGCGATCGCGCACAAACCCGCTGCTACAGCGGCGGCTGAGCCTCCGCTGGAACCTCCGGGCGTATAGTCTAAATTCCAGGGATTGCGCGCAGGCGGGAAACCTTCGGGCTCGGTGTAAGGTAATGAGCCAATTTGAGAGGTGGCTGTTTTGCCGAGAATGTTAAATCCCGCTGCTTTGATCCGCCATACTACTGACTCGTCGTAGGCAGATATCTTACCCAGCAAAGCCTGAGTTCCGTAGGTACAGGGAACGCCGGTAACTGGTGTCAAGTCTTTAATGGCGATGGGCACTCCGAAAAAAGGTGGCAATTCCTGTGATTTGTTTAACCTAGCTAGTTGTTCGGTTTGAGATTTAGCTAGGGCGATCGCCCGATCGGCCGTTACTGTAAAATAACTGCCAAGCTCAGGGTTTAATCGCTCAATCCGTTCCAAGTAGAGATTGACAATTTCTAAAGGCGACACTTCCAGGGTGCGGATCGACTCCGCCAACTCCATAGCTGGAGTAAAAGCCCGATCGACAGAATTCATCGGTTTAAGTCCTTAATATTTGGATAAAGTATCAATTTATACTACTTGAGTGCGTAAAACTCTTTCCGTTAAAAAAATTATCCAAAAATGTGGAAAAGCCCTATTTGGTTGTAGATCGAGAGTGAGCGCATCCTCCTATTGGCAGAATATTTGCTTTGTATTGCACCAGTCGAACCTTATCTTGCGATAGACTGAGGAGAACAGTTAAGCTTTTGTGCAAGAGACGCACAATGGCGATCGGCATTGTCCAACTTCCACAAATCATCTGTTCGAGTCAGCCTTCTCACCAATTTAAGGTAGCGCATATGACACAACAGCATCCGCCAGCTCCTCGCCCGCCCGTACCCGGAGCTCCCCCGCCACCAGGAATGCCCCGTCCTCCAGCTCCCGGGATGCCGCCCAGAGCAGCAGGAATGCCACCAGCACCGCCGCCGGCACCCGCACCGCCCCCCGCAGCCGCGCCCAAATCCTTCGCCACACCTAAAAACCAGAGCTTTAGCAGCGGCGGAGTTCCGACTTTGAAAGAGCTAGTCCTCCGAGCCAAAGATGAAGGAGTATCCGACCTTCACCTCGGAGTAAACGAAGTTCCCCGCTTCCGCACGCGGGGCGAGATTGCCGACATCGGGTATCCACCAACAGATTTAGATACGTTTTTTGGCTGGTTGCGCGAGTGCATGAGCGATGAAGAAATTGAAATTTTCCAAAAAACCCTAGATTTTGACGGCGCTTTCGACTTCGGGTTCGTCCGCATTCGGATCAGTTGCATGGACTCCTTGGCCGGGCCGGCAATGGTGCTGCGGCTAATTCCTTCCAAAATAATGACACTGGAGGAATTGAAGCTGCCGGAGGTCTTTAAGAAAATATGCGGCTACCACAAAGGGCTGATTTTGGTGACGGGTCCGACAGGTTCGGGTAAGTCTACCACCTTGGCCGCGATGATCGACTACATCAATAAGACTAAAGCCTACAATATCATCACGATCGAAGACCCGGTAGAATTCGTACACGAAAGCAAAAAATCCTTGATCAAGCACCGGGAAGTCGGCAGGCACACCCTCAAGTTTATGAGCGCTCTCAAAGGCGCTCTGCGGCAAGACCCGGACATGATGCTAGTAGGAGAAATTCGGGACAGAGAGACGGTGGAAATTGCCCTCAAAGCCTCTCAGACAGGTCACTTAGTTGCAGGAACCCTGCACACCAACAGTGCGATTAAAACCCTGAACCGGATTCTGGATATGTTCGGGCCGGAAGAACAGGAAGCCATACGGGTTTCCATTTCCGAATCCCTAGTGGCGATTATTGCTCAACTGCTGTGCAAAACCACAGACGGGAAGCGGGCTGCTTTCCACGACGTTTTGATCAATACCGACGTGGTTAAGGAATACATTCTGAAAGGCCAGAATGAGGAAATCAATCAAATTATGATTAAAGATACTTATGAAGGCATGACGACGATGAATAAGTCGCTCTACGGCCTTTATCAAGAAGGTCGGATTACGGAAGACCTTTGTGTAGAGAACTCGCCGTTCCCGAACGAAATGGCTCAGATGCTGCGAGGCAGAGTCTAAAGGTCGAGTGTTAACAGTTAACAGTTAAAAGTTAACTTTTAACTGTTAACTGTTAACTTTTATTGGTGTACTTCATTGAAAGTCGATCGCCCGATTTTGCCAGAAATTTTCAAAGGCATTGCGCTGTTTACACCAGGGGGAGACTTAATCTATTGTATAGACTCCCGCAAGCAAACTCAGTGGCACTTGCAGTTGTGCGTAGCTCTACAGGAGATACTGGGTTTGTCGGAACCGCCGCATTTTCTAATTCCTTGCTATACGGCAACCGTTGACTGCTGGCTCGATCGGAGCGACCGGCAGTTGCGGGTTGCTGCCGAGGCATACCCCCCGGTACTGCGACATCAAACGCTGCTGAACGCCATTTTTGGAACTGGCGACTTGGTTTGGCATCCCCGCAGCGAAGAAATGTGCGAACCAATGGCGATCGCTACTTATCACCAACTATTCCCCGAACTTTGGGAAAATCACGACTTAATTGTACAGTATGCCAGTCCCCAAGATCGATCGGACTCGATCGGTTCGATCGTATCTCCCTCGTCCTTCCCGCAATCGCAGCAGACTCCGCTTCCCAAACAAACAGCACTCACCCCACCGCCCCAAACTCAAGGTTACGTTTTGCGCCTCTTTGTTTCCGGCAGCAATCCCAGCACCGAACGCACCCTCGAAACTTTACACCAGTTCTTAGAGAAAAGTATCGATCGTCCCTACACTTTGAAAGTAATTGATGTTTTGAAACATCCAGAACAAGCTGAGGCAGATCAGATTTCAGCAACTCCTACTTTGATTAAAATCTGGCCGAAACCCGTGCGGCGAATTGTCGGCGAATTGAACGATGATGAAAAAATAATGCGGCTGCTAACCTATTCAGAATTTTAGATTTGGGCGAAGATTTTTGCGATTATTTAATACTGGCGATCGCCGGTTGACTCACCATTGAATTAACAACCTAGGACTTACGAACGTTCGTTTAAAACCCACTTTCCGCACCCTCCACTGTCACAATCGGTTTTTGCGTAATTTTGTCAACCCAAACGATCGCTTTTTATACACAAAAGTGGGAAATTGGACTGGCAATGCCAGTCCAATTTCGCAAAACTCCGAAAATTGGCAGTGTGACACTTGGCTGGTGCGGAATCTGGGTTTAGTCAGTTCTGGATGCAGGCTTCCCAAAAAAACCCGCTCGATGGTTTTCGCGATCGAGCGTATATCACCAAATTACCTGAATCAACCCGGTTTTTGCTTCCAGGACTGTTAGGTTAACTTACTTTGCTGAACAATTTCGGTAAGGTGCGCCGAAGAGCACCCTACCTTACCGCAATCAATCTGGCAATCAGGAGAATTGAGAACCCTGGCTAATGGGAAAAAGGTCGATCGGCTTAATCAGGAAGACAAATATCCGGAGCGCACAAACTCCCGAAATCCAAAGTTGTGACTTCCAGCGTATCCAACTCAACTCGCCGAATCGCATGATTGTTCGTATCAGCAACAAACAAGTGAGACCCGATCGCGCTCAACCCTGAAGGTTCAAAAAATCGAGCCTTGAGACCTTTAGCATCAACCAAACCCGCTGTACCGTCTCCAATCATTGTTCTGCACGTACCGCCCCGGTGGTCGATCCGCTTAATTTTATGATTGTAAGTATCAGCAACCCAGAGGTAATTTTGAGCGTATTCAACACCCAAACAGTGCTGCAACCTTACCTGATCGGCGCGACCATCTTTATCCCCAAAACCAAACAATTCACCACTACCGCAAACAGTCCGCACCTTCGGGTCTTCATCAATACCAACAGCGCGAATCGAACTAATTTCGCTGTCAGCAACAAACAACTCCGATCGATCCGTAGCGAGGCCGCTGGGCTGAGAAAAAGCAGATTCTGCAAGATTCCCATCAACACAGGATTCTCGACCAATACCCGCATAAATGCCGATCGTGCCATTGTCTAACTGCATTTCCCAAATTTGGTGGGAACCCGCCATTGCAATAAAAAGTCTATTTCCAACTTTTTCTAAATCCCAAGGCGAGTTCAATTTGGTTTCTAAACCCTTGCCGCTGCCCTGTGCAATTTCGTGACTTTGTTCCCCGGTACCAGCAACAGTTTCCACCCGTTGAGTCGTAAAATCAATCTTTCTGAGAGCATGATTTTCCGTATCAGCAACATAAAGAATTTGACTTTCTGCATCAAAAGCCATACCTTGAGGCGCAAAAAACTCCGCCTCTTCAAAGCCCCCATCAGTTAAACCGGGTTTGCCGGTACCGATGACGTGCAGCACCTCTCCTTCGATGGTGCTGACAACAATCCTATTGTGTCCTGAATCGGCAATAAATAAGCAAGAACCGACTAAGTTTTGTATGACTGAATTAGCAGGCCCGGGCAATACAGTTTCATCTACATATTCATTTTCCTCAGTCATTTCGCCCAACAAGGCGACCTGTGGGTGAAGCTGTTTTGCCTCCGTTGCAGCGATCGCAAATGCCAGCACTTTACCGGGAAAAGCCAGCGGTGTTGATACAGGTTTGCGCTGTTTTTCTAAGCTAAAACGGAGTTCTTTAAAGTTGAGCCGATTTTTATCTTTGTATTCACCAATTAACTTGCCAACTAATTCGTCAATTGCTTCTCTATTGCCTTCACCGGAAACAAAGCCCACGACATAACTTTCAGGATCGATCACCATTAAAGTCGGCCAAGCGCGAACCGCGTAGCTTTGCCAAACTTTCATGCCGCTGTCTACGATTACCGGATGTTCGATATCGTAGCGGAGGATAGCTTGGCGGATGTTTTCTACTTCTTTTTCGTTTTCAAATTTGGCCGAGTGAACGCCGATAACCGTGAGGGAATCTTTATATTTTTGTTCTAGGTATTTTAAGTCGGGCAGGACGTGCAAGCAGTTGATGCAGCAGTACGTCCAGAAGTCGAGCAAGACGACCCGGCCTTTTAGAGATTCAATGGATAAAGGTTTTTCGGTGTTCAGCCAGGGGTAGTTTGCTGGGAATTCTGGTGCTCTGACGCGGGGCATGGCATCTCCTTGGGAGGGCGTGAATGATTTTTTTACTTCTTTAATTTAGCGGGAAGTTTCGCAGCATGGGGAAAAAGCTGGTTAAACCTCGGCTTTTGGAGACAGCCAAGATGCCATTGCCACAATAAATAGGAGGAAAGTAACGATTTTGATAACCAAATACAGGGGTTGTCAACCGCATGAGCTACACTCAGTAAAGTCCATTACCATTGATAGCGACCGCATAGTTTTATATTTTGGCATGGCACATCTTGACAATGATACCAAATTCGAGTTAAATCCCATTTACAGAGAGAGCGATCGCAACTCCCCTATATTTTAATTGCCGGAAGGCGATCGCTCCGAAAGCTAATTTAATTGAAGAGTCAGCAGGGCGATCGCCGCGTGAGAAATTTATCCCGCGTCTGTCTCAACAGCAAACCCCAAAATCAGACCAAGCTTCCGCAATTATAATTAACCACGTCACAGTACCTGGATGCTAATCGGTGTTTTGCACCCATCTTCAGGTAAGTGTCAACACCAGGTACATCTATCAGAGTATCGGCAGTCTTTGCCGCACAATCGCCATTGGTGTGTTAGTTGGCCGAGATTTCAGAGGACTCTATAACAGAGGACAATATGATCGAAAACGCTTTATTAGATAAAGGTCTGATAGATACATCATCCCGACGTGAGGAAATTTGCCAGATTTTTGGCGAATCTTACGACCCCGATCGCTGGAATGACTGGCGCTGGCAAATGCGGCATCGGTTGTGCAAGCTGGAACACTTTCAAGATTTGCTACAGCTAGCTTCCGCCGAACAACGAGGACTTTCTATCGCCCCAGAAAAGTTTGCTGTAGCTGTGACACCGCACTTTGCGTCGCTGCTTGACCCGGAAGATCCCCTGTGCCCGCTGCGGTTGCAGGTGGTGCCAAGGGAGGAAGAACTGACAATTGATGCCGCAGACATGGCAGATCCGTGCGGCGAAGACCACGACAGCCCAGTACCCGGACTGGTACACCGCTACCCCGATCGGGTGTTACTGCTTGCCCTAGACACTTGTGCCGCCTACTGTCGTTACTGCACGCGATCGCGTTTGGTCAGCCAAGGGGAGATGTACCCAGTGACGCGGCGGTTGGATGCGATCGTCGCCTA
>JAICRN010000278.1 GCA_025937335.1 Microcoleus sp. TY_ISSM_2_bin.22 | reverse complement strand
TAAAGACGACTTAGGGCTAGATTTAATACTTGCTAACCTTCTAATTATTCTCATGAGTTTTACGACTGACTATGCTGAATTATCTTCGAGGGATGTCTATAGAAAGGTATCTTCTACAATTCTCCAAGCAACTCAGATACTTTCTAATACTGAGCTGACCAATGAGTTAAAAGAACTCTGTCTAGAACTTGCGAATGATATAAATATCATCAAAACCAGCCAAAATAAATTCCAAAGCTGGTTTCAAATTCAGGCTCCAATAAACGTTGAAGACTTGAAGAACTTGTTAAAAAAATACCGTGACCTTAATTGGAATTGGAATTGGAAAGAAGACCAGTTTGACTTAAAAATAAAATACTATGAAGCGAATATATTATTGGTAGAATGTTTAAATATTAATGAGGTTGTTAGCGATGAATTTAAAGAAAAAATAAAAGATGAATTGCTATTACCGAACACTGCAACAATTGGGCGATCGCCGTTTTAATATACTGGGATTGTTGATGGAGCAATATATAATGATTGCAATTTTGGGGACTACGATGGCAAAACGCAGATGATTTGGAATCATCTGCGTTCATCGGCGGTTTAATTAAACCCTATTAAACTGAAGCCGGAACCTTATCTAAAGGCCGCACTTGACGGAGGTATTCGCGAAGTGCGTCACCTTCCACTACCTCAGTTTCCAACAGTTTCTGCGTAATTGTTTCCAACAACTCTCGATTTGCTTTCAGAATATCCACAGCTTGCTGATGTGCAGTTTCGACAATTTCCTTCACTTCTTGGTCGATCGCCTCAGCAGTCTGAGCACTTACCGCACGGCGGGCATTTCCCATACCATCGTTGAGGAACATTGATTGTTGACCTCGATCGTAAGCTAGAGGCCCCAAAACCTTACTCATCCCGTAAGTTGTCACCATCCGTTCAGCTAGATCGGTCGCCCTTTGCAAGTCGTTGGAAGCGCCAGTAGTAATGCTACCAAACACCACTTCCTCAGCCGATCGCCCGCCCAACAAAGTCGCAATTTGACCCCGCAATTCCGACTCATCTAACAAGAAACGGTCTTCAGTCGGCAACTGCAAAGTATAACCCAAAGCAGCCATACCGCGAGGGACGATCGAGATTTTGGCAACTTCGCCATTACCAGTCATCAAAGCACCGACCATTGCGTGGCCGACTTCGTGATAAGCAACAATGGTTTTCTCTTTTTCATTGAGCACGCGGCTTTTCTTTTCCAAGCCAGCCACAATCCGTTCGATCGCCTCTGCAAAGTCTTCCTGTGCTACAGTTAGGCGTTTGTTGCGCGCCGCCAACAAAGCCGCTTCATTGACCAAATTTGCCAAATCTGCGCCGGAAAAACCGGGGGTGCGAGTGGCGATCGCCTTCAAATTAATATCCGGGCCCAACTTCACTTTTTGAGAGTGAATATTCAAAATTGCTTCGCGGCCAGATAAATCCGGGCGATCGACTAAAACTTGGCGATCGAAACGACCGGGGCGCAACAAAGCAGCATCCAAACTTTCCGGGCGGTTAGTTGCAGCCAGCACAATTACCGTAGTATTGCCCGCAGCAAAACCGTCCATTTCAGTTAACAGTTGATTGAGAGTTTGTTCGCGTTCGTCATTACCACCAAATGCAGCGTTGCTGCTGCGGGATTTGCCGATCGCGTCCAATTCATCAATGAAAATAATACAAGGAGCCTGTTTCTTAGCCTGCTCGAATAAATCTCTAACTCTGGCAGAACCAACACCTACAAACAGTTCCACAAACTCCGAACCGGAGATGCTAAAAAACGGCACGCCTGCTTCACCAGCCACTGCTTTTGCTAACAGGGTTTTGCCAGTTCCCGGCGGCCCGACTAACAGCACGCCTTTCGGAATTCTCGCACCAATTGCCGTAAATCTGTCGGGACTTTTCAGGAATTCAACAACTTCGACTAATTCAGTTTTAGCCTCTTCTACTCCAGCCACATCGGCAAAAGTAATTTTCGCCGATTCGCCTTCTACATAGACCTTAGCTTTGCTTTTGCCGATCGAGAGCGCACCCTGCGGCCCGCCACCGCCCCGGTTCATGAAAAATTGAAAAATCGCCACAAAAATCAGCGGCGGAATCACCCAGCTTAAAATACTTCCTATCCAGCCATTTTTCGCCGGCGGAGTTGCCGCAAATTCAACGCCTTTTTCTTCCAAAAGTTTAGGCAGTTCCAAGTCAAAAATCGGGGTAGTTGACAGAATTTGACCGGGTTTGTCGCCTTCACCTTTGAGTTGGTAGCGAATTTCATTTTGACCTACCGAAGCTCGGACTACATCTTGTTCTTGAACCTGATGGACGAACAAGCTGTAAGGCACTTGCGGAATTTGCGGGCCGAACAAATTCGGCAAAAATATATTTGCCAGCAGAAACAGACTTGAGAGCAATAACAAGATATTGCTAATTTGCCTAAAACGAGGTGGTTGGGGCTGGTCTTTAATTGCCATTGATAACGATCGTCCTTTAATTTTAACCAGTTTTATTCGTCTATTTTCTCATCCAATACGCACATACTGTCAAGCGGATTCCCTCACTTTATCGGTCGGTTAACCCGGTAGCACGGATTTGCTATTATTAACAATATTTTTTTTACGAACCGCGAAGACGCGAAGGACACGAAGGAAGATAAGAAGAAAAGATGGTTATACTTGTGAATCGTTGGTTAATAGTTTAGTTATTACTTCTGAATCACTTTTCTCTTTCTTCGCGAGCTTTGCGTCTTCGCGGTTCGTTAGTAGGGTCTGCATTGTACGCCCCAAATTTATGCAGCTTCTGGGTTTAAATGAATCATTTCCCAAGTGGTATAGGTGCCGATCGCCCCCCAAATCGCGTAAGGCAAAAGTAACAAAGCCGCGGTTTGAGAAATCGGCAAAACAGCCAACGTCAACACAACTCCCAAAATCTCGCCAACCCCGCCCAAAACCGTCCCTACTTTCAGACTTTTGGCTCTGAGAGTAGCAGGAATATAAGCAACTGTTACAATTTCTAAAAGCAAGTATAAAGCCATCAGCAGCCATGTTTTAAGGCTCCCGGGCTCCTGTTCCCACACGACCGCCGCGCTGCCGGCCCCGCAAGCAAAAATTACCGTCCAAATGAAGGGAATAGCAGGCTCAAAAAACATCCAATCCGGTCTTTGAAGTTTGACGGCCCAGTTAATATCGCGCAGTTTAAAAAACAGAGTGCCGAAGGCGACTGAGAAAGTCACCCCGCCGATAATCATCCAAGATTCAATCATGGTTTTCAACTTTCCAATTGCTCGATCGCTCATTAAGTCGATCGTGCCAACCCCAAGCCGAACTTAGATCCGCCTTTAGTAATAACTTTTGTAAAGCCCGATGCAATTCTCGCTAACCGCCAGACACATTCTTAGCAAACTCTTCGCGTCCAGACACCAAATTAGCTGGAACGCCGTTAGGGTAGTTTTGTGCGATTAAAGCTTGCAACTTTTGAACTCGGTTTTCAGGGTTTGGGTGAGAACTCAAAAACTCCGGCGGCGCTTCGCCCTTCCTAGCAGAACCGAGAATTTTCATCACCTCAACAATACCTCTAGGATCGTAACCCGCCTCTGTCATAAACCGAAAACCGAGCCGATCGCTCTCAAGTTCGTCCGATCTACCGTACCGCAAACCGACAACTTGATTGACAGCTTGAGCAATTAATGCTGCCTGCTGCCCGCCGCCGCGATCGTCGCTAGTAGCCACCCCAACCGCCGTTACCAAAGCCCTGCCCAACTGCTGTTTTGCCAAGTGTTCCGCAGCGTGGCGCGCCACAACGTGACCGGCCTCGTGCCCCAGTACAGCAGCCAACTGAGCCTCGGAATTCAGCCGTCCCAGGAGTGCGGCGGTAATAAAAACTTGTCCCCCCGGTAAAGCAAAAGCATTGACAGTTTGGGCGTCTCGCAGCAGGTGGAATTCAAACGGATAACCCGCTTGTTTCGCGGCCGAACCGTTGACAACTCGTTCGCCGACTCGATCGACATACTGCTGAATACTCTGGCTGGGATAAAGCCCCCCGTGCTTGGCGGCCATTTGATCTCGCGCTTGCAATCCCAAAACTATCTCTTGGCGGGGAGAAAGCTGCACCCGCTGTCTCTCTCCTGTTACGGGATTTTGTACGTCGTTTGTAAAATAGGTAATTGCCCCAAAAAATGCCATTAATAGCCCGATCGCGGCTCGAAATAAAAATTTATTCACAGGCTTGATACCTAAAAAGTTTAGCGAGTAGATTACCAGCCTGACAGCTACCTCGACATCTATCTGAAGTATTAATAATGGAATATTGTGGTAGTAATTATTGCAGGACTTCAGAACAAGGCTTTTTTTAACGAACCGCTTCGCTAACGCGACGAAAGCGGTTAGTTAGTATAAAAAAAATTACCCATTTCCCATGTTTCAAACTACCCGCCGCCGCCTCGCTATTTGGTACACAGCCGTTACTGCTGTATTGTTACTTGTATTCGCCACTGGTTTCTATTTCTACGTCCGCAATACTTTGATCGATCGCATTGACGACACCCTCAATCATGTTGTTGAAGTAATAGAGCGAACTCTCGTTATCGAACCGCTAAATTTCCCTACTAGAGAAGATAAAAATAAGTTGCAAGTTAATATTCAAGCCAGTTTTAGAGATAGCACCGATGCAGTAGAAGACGACCACATTGATTTAGAATGGTTCAGTCCTACGGGCGAATTGCTGTGGTCTACTTTATCGGAAGCGCTGAATATTCCCATTCACGCTAACCGTACCGGCGAAACAGTTTGGATAATTAATAAGTCACAGTCCGATCAAAACTATTCCCTCAGACAAGTAACGCAGCGAGTACAAAGCGGCCGCCAAGTTCTGGGATATTTGCGAGTCAGCCATCCTTGGTTTGAAGTGACAAAACCCATCCGCCAATTAATTCTCGATTTGATTTTGGGCGCGAGTTTAACTCTAATTGGCGTGGCGGCTATTGGCTGGCTGCTGTCGGGATTGGCGATGGCACCGATACGGGAGTCTTACGGGCGTCTCAAACAGTTTACCGCTGATGCTTCTCACGAACTCAGAAATCCGATCGCCACTATTCAAACTAACGTGCAAGTAGCTTTGGCGGAACCCGATATCGAACCGCAGCAGCATCAACAGCTACAAGTTATCGAACGTCTCACGCGCCGTTTGGGCCGCTTGGTTGACGATTTGCTGTTTTTAGCCAGACAAGACAGCGGTATCGTGCAGCAGCAGTGGATTGAGGTTCCTCTCGATGCTTTGCTGATGGAGGTAATTGAAGAACAACAGGCGATCGCCACTACCCAAAATCTCTCTCTTTCTTTGGAAATTGTCGATCTGCCCAACGCTGAGGAAAACTTTACACTGTTGGGCGACTGGGATCAACTAGCCCGACTTTTTACCAATCTCGTCAGCAACGCCGTGCAGTACACGCCCTCTGGCGGTCAAATTCAAGTAGAATTGGAGGTTGCAGCTAAAAATAAAAGAAATTCGCCGATGTTACATCCAGCGCTGCAAATAAAAGTAACAGACACCGGCATCGGAATTGCCGCAGAATCCCTGCCGCATTTATTCGATCGATTCTACCGCGCAGATCCCGCCCGCACCCACCGCAGCGCCGCCGGTTCGGGTTTAGGATTAGCCATCGCCAAAGCAATTGTCGAAAATCACCGCGGCCAAATCCGCATTGACAGCCAAGTCGATCGAGGTACCGCCGTTACCGTCACCCTCCCCGCCCACAAATCAGAAGCATCTCGCCTGTAAAACTTCCCCTCTTCCTCTCTTCCTCTCTTCCCCTCCTCTGCGCCCTCTGCGCCCTCTGCGGTTTAAAAAAAAATCTATCCCTAAAACCCTGATTCTTCTTACCTCTGACCCAAACCAAGCTATTAAAATTCAATTCCCGCATAGATTAACATGAACTTTGTTGGACAACCTCGATCGAACTTGTGAGGAGTTATTTATGTTTCGCCACAATTTACCGTTTAAAAAAATCAGCTTGCTAGCAGCCACCTGCGGAGGTTTACTCGTTAGTCTCGCAACACTTTCCCAGGCCGGCGGCCCCCCGCCCCAACAAGGAAAACCCGTTTCCCAACCCGCAGAAACTCCCGCAGCCACTGAAGAACCCGTCAGCCAACCGACTCCGGCTGCGAGTCCGAGTCCCAGCGGTATGCCCTCTACACCCACAGACGCGCCTGCCCGCTTCCCCATGCCCAGTGCGCGAGTTACGCCTGCAGAAGGCATGATAGTAATTAAACTGGTGAATACCACCAATGCTGTCATTAATTATCAAATCGTAGGCGTCACCCAGCCGCGCACTCTGGGCGAACAATCTGAAATTTTGCTTCAAGCCCTGAAAGTGCCAATCACCCTCACTTACCAGCGCCCAGACGGCGGATTGCTGCTGGTTCGCCCCCAAGCAACCGCGATGCCGGGAATGTTGCAAGTCAGTTTCGGCGCGACAACTGAGTTGGGCACTGATACAAAATCCCTGGAAATTCAGGAAGATGGCAAGGTAATTTTGAATTAGGTTAATTAGTTGACGGTTGACTGTTGACTGTTACCATTCGTGTCAACTTAAGACTAAAATCCATAATAAATATCGTTTATAGTTGAGTTTCGATCCCCCCTAGCCCCCCTTCATAAGGGGGGGACAAGAGTATTCTTACCTCCTTTCTAACTCCCATTAATAAAGGGGGAAGAGCATTCAAAGTCAACCCCTACTCCCCAACAACCAGGGGGATTTAGGGGGATCGAAACTTCGATACAAACGAGATATACAGAGGGTTTTAGTATTAGGTTGACACCGAGGGGCTGTTACTAATTCCCAATTTCCCATTCCAAATTCCCAGTCAACTGTCACTCGCCGAGTAACAAAGGAGGTAATTTAGTAAAAGGTAAATCATCGTTGATTGCATCAATTTCTTCCTGTTCTCTTTCGTTGATTTGACCGATATAAGACTTGAGAATTTGCGCCAGACGGTTGTTATAAAATCGGTGCAAACTATAATTTGGCGTAGCTGGAAAGCCGCGCCGTTTTTTGTGCCTGCCGCCCGCACCCGGATCGAAGCTTTGGATGCCGCGATCGATCGCCCATTCGATCGGCGTATAGTAACAAGCATCGAAGTGCAAGCAGTCGATTTCCTGCAAACTTCCCCAATAACGCCCGTACAGTCGATCGCCCTTATACAGACAAAAAGACATTCCCACCGGGTGTCTGTCATCTTCCTTGTCGTAGGCAGCTACAAATAAAACTCGATCGCGATAATTGTGGTGCAACTGTTCAAAAAATCGCTTAGTCAGATATTTGCTTCCCCACCAACCAAATTTGTCGCAAGTATTCTCATAAAAAGCATACATTTGAGCAAACATGGCTTGGGGAATTTCATCCCCAGTCAGCGTTTTTACCAACAAACCAGCTTTGTCAACTGCGTTGCGTTCGCGCTTG
>JAICRN010000179.1 GCA_025937335.1 Microcoleus sp. TY_ISSM_2_bin.22 | reverse complement strand
TCGCTCGATTTTGGGAATTGAAAGGTCGCTATTCTCTTGTTTCAAACGCTCGACAACAGCATGATCTTGGATTTCCACACCGCAATATCCTAAATATTTGAGCCAACCCTCGCGAGTGCCGATAACGCTAGTATTGTCAAGCAGTCCCCATCCTTCCTCGCTGCGAGTGAGTCGAGCAAACTTTTCGTAATTCGGATAATCCGCACTTATAAAAGTTTCCTTCCGGTGCAAAACCGGGGGATTTTCGCTGTTGCTGTAATCGAAACATTTAACTTGTCCTGTTTCGAGATTAATTTGGATGCTGGTTTGCAAAGCAGGGTGAGCATCTGTATCGAAATCAGGGTAAAAAAGATAAGATATTTTAGGTCGATCGAGTGAAAATTTAACTAAAGTTGCTTCTTGAATATTTTCGAGAGTATGTCTGGCACAATTTTCGTAAATTACGAGTACGGGGTTGAGTTTCTGCAAAGCCGAAACGTGAACGTAAAAAGCCGTCGGTAATTTTTTTCCAATCTTGCTTTCCCGACAGCAGCGAGCCACTTTTGCCACCAGATTATCCACCACAACTGCCTGATATTCTCCCTCGTTCCCCGCCCGATCAGGGGAACGCATAACCGGAGGATCTGGCTCCTGTTCGTACAACAAAACTTCCCGAGCAAAAGCCATCAAAGGCGTCAGCCTTGCTCCATTATTTTCGACGGGCTCGCTCTCTAAGATAGTGTTTTTACTGGTATCGTAAGTCATAGCTAAATTAATTTTTTTAATTAACCGCAGAGAACGCAGAGGACACAGAGTGAACAAAGAAAGGAATCAAGAAATAGAACTTAGGCATAACTTATATATTTAGGGTGGGCAGTCCGTACTTTACCTCTTTATTTCTCAGTCACGCGAAGGCTAATTTGGTTGGTATAGTTGCGATTTATATCGCTAACTATAATCGACTACCATCTACTAGCAGATTAACCAAACATTCGATTTTCCACAAATTCTTTAACTCGGGCTAAATGAGTTGACAAACTCCTTAATATGTTCTCAACCCCCTCTATTGTTGACAGTTCCAGAGCTAGCGGTTCAAATTGAAAGACTCGCGCTTGATGTTCCAATTGTGCAGCTAAATTCGACATCAAAGCAACTCCCACATTAGCCGAAGTTCCCTTGAGACGATGTGCTTGATATTCGACAGTTTGCCAATCTTTAGCTTCTACAGCTATTTTGGCCGCAGCCACATCAGCTTGCGCGTTTCCCACAAATGCTTGCAAAAGTCGCTCTGGCAATTTAATATTAACTCGTCCGAGTTGCTCCAATCTGCTCTTGTCGAACAGTCCGTCGCAGTCTGCGTGTTCCCAACTTGGAAGTGCGATCGCCCTTGGTGGCGGCACACCCACAACCTGCGCTTTTTCCCAAACTTCTTTATAATTTGTTGCTAAGTGAGAATTGTTTTCCCACTTAATACTTTTAACTCCATACTTATTTTCAAACTGAACATTTTGGGTTTCATACTTTTTCAGTGCCGCCGCCAAAGCATCTAAATCTACAGGTTTGCTGAGATAATCATCCATTCCCGCCGCCAGACATTTTTCTCGTTCCCCCGGCATAGCGTGAGCAGTTAAAGCAATCACAAAAGTATGCCGGTCGCCTCCTTCGATTTCCCTTAACTTTTGTGCAGTTTCGTAACCGTCAAGTATCGGCATTTGACAGTCCATCAGCACTAAATCATAGGTGTTGTCTGCCAGCAAATTCAGCGCTTCTTGACCGTTGGCGGCACAGTCAGCGTGATAGCCTAAAACCGCTAACTGTGCGACAATAACTTGTTGATTTATCGGGTGGTCTTCCACCAGTAAAATTCTCAGCGATGACGGCGAATAGGGAGTAACATCTTGAGAATTAACTGCTGGCAACTTGTCAGTATTATCAGCCTCCAAGTTCCCAACATTCCCCGTTTCCTTAACAGGGGCCAGCAAAGCTTCAAGCAGGCGGGAAGGCCGCACCGGTTCGAGTACATAGCCGCTAAAACCCAGGCTGCAAAGCGTTTCAGCTTTCGACTGTTCCCGCAAAGCAGTCATGGCGATTAACGAGCCAACTGCCTGTATAGATCGCACTTTCAAACCAAATTCCTCCGCATTCAAATCCGGCATTTGCAAGTCCACAAGCACCCCATCGCAGCTTTTTTTCCCTTCCCTCGAATGCTGAGAAATCCCGCCCTGAGCATTTTTCAACCAAGTCAAAGCATCAGTAGCACTTTCTGCCTCGTCGCAGCGAGCACCCCAACTTTGAGCGAGCGATCGTACCGCCGCTCTCCTCAAAGCGCTTCCAGAGACTACTAACAGCTTCTTACCCGCAAGTTCTGGCTCGCGAGGCTCAACTTGCAACTGTTTTTCTAAAGGTATAGCAAACCAAAAAGTCGAACCGCTGCCTAGCAAACTGCGAACCCCAATGTCGCCTCCCATTGTCTCCACTAACTGCTTGCAAATAGCCAAACCCAAACCCGTCCCGCCGTAAGGCCTAGTAGGAGAATCGTCTACCTGAGAAAAAGATTGGAACAGCTTTGTTTGCCCTTGAGCCGAAATTCCAATGCCAGTGTCCCGCACCGAAAATAGCAATTTGGCACCTTCGGGGCTTCCGGTCGATCGATCGCCCCGCTTGACAGTTATGTGAACTAAAACTTGACCGCGATCGGTAAATTTTATCGCATTCCCCGTCAAATTTAACAAAATTTGCTTTAACCGACCAGAGTCGCCCACTAGCTTTTTCGGCACCGAACTGTCAACTACAATATTCAATTCAATATCTTTTTCCTCTGCCAAAGGTGCTATGATTGCTATCACCGATTCTATGCAGTTATCCAAATCAAAATCAGCTTTTTCCAGCCGCATTTCTCCCGCTTCAATCTTAGAGAAATCGAGAATATCATTAATCACGCTCAGCAAATGTTCAGCACTGCGGTAAATAGTCTGAGCGCACTCCCGCTGTTTCTGTTCCAGAGGAGCGCGCAGCAGCAATTGAGCCATGCCCAAAACCCCATTCATCGGAGTGCGAATTTCGTGACTCATGTTTGCCAAGAATTGCGACTTCACCCGGCTCGCTTCTAGGGCAGTTTCCCGCGCTTCCACCAACTCATTAATCTTGTCAGCCACCATCACAATTCCCCCCACTTGGCCGTCGGGATTGTACCAAGGGTGAGCGGCCCAGCGCAGGTACATAACAGAACCGTCTGCTCGTTCCCAAGCATCTTCGCTCACAGAAACTACCTCACCTTTAAGCACTTGTTGATACATCGCTTTCCAGCGATTCGGCGTATCTGGAAACAATTCGTAATGACTGAGATTAGTTAGGGACTGCCAGTCGAAATTAAATTGAGTCAGCCATTTGTGAGAGTTAGCTAAATAGCGCATTTCCGTATCGAACATCGCCATTGCTACCGGGACGCAATTAATAATTTGTTTCAGTTGCTGCCGTTCCCTTTCTAGAGCATCTTCCGCCTGTTTCCGCTCAGTAATGTCGCTAATCATGCCGGCCATCCGCAGCGCTTTTCCTTGGAAATTTCGCTGAGCTTTTCCCTGAGAAGTGCAGTAACGATAAAAACCGGAAGAGTGCAGCAGCCGGAATTCTACATTGTAGTCTATTTCTTGTTCTAAGTGAGCGGCGATCGCCGTGACAATGCCCTCCTTGTCCTCCGGGTGCAGGCGGTTGTAGAGAGCTTCCATAGTGCTGCCAAATTCCTCCCGCGACAAACCGATAATTTCCAAAAGGCGATCGTTCCAATAAACCTCGTTTTTACTTAAATCCCAATCCCAAATTCCGTCGTTCACTCCCTCTAAAACTAACCTGTACCGTTCCTCGCTTTCCTTAAGTTTTTCACTCGTATGAAATGCGTCAAATTCGGCGCGGTAAACGCGAATGGCACTGTACAAACTGCGGGACAAACTCTCTGGAGACATCTTGCCTTTAGCGATATAATCAGAAGCTCCCGCTTTCATCAATTCCACAGCAATTTGTTCGTCGCCTTGACCTGTGAGCACAATTAAGGGAACTTTTATCCCAGCTTCCCGTACATCTTGCACCAAAGTCAGTCCGTCTCCGTCGGGCAGGCCGTAGTCTAGAAATACGCAGTCAAATTTGCATTCAAATATCTGATTTAATAGCAGCGAACTTTCTCCCTCCTCAACCTCGCTTAAATAATGTTGAGATTTATCTTGTGTTGAGAGTTTCGCGATCGCCTGGGTAGAATTTTTGATGACCGAGAGTTTGGTCAGGGCATCCGCGCAGTCTTCTGCTTCTGTAACTTCTGCCGCAACCCCAGCGGACTTGAGCGAGCGTTTGACCGCGATCCGATCGACTGCATCGTCATCAACTATCAGAATTTTGAGAAGTTTGTCCATAACAACCGAATTGTGGATTACGCCGAAAAAGTTGCAGTCTGCAAAAAGGAATTAAAACAACTGCACAGATGAAAAATTACAAACCACATTGTTTTTTTTTATTATTAAAAATTTACTATTTTAGGGGATTTCGCTCAACATCCAGTATCTGTTGAGGGTAGCCATAACTTCCACGAAGTTAGAAAAAGTGACAGGTTTAAGAATATACCCCGCTACATTTAAATTATAAGCTTCTACCTTATCTCTATCTTCATTAGAAGTTGTGAGGACGATCACCGGAATCGACCTCAAACTTTCATCCAGCCGCAATTCTCGCAAAAACTCGATCCCGTTCATTCTCGGCATATTCAAATCAAGCAAAATCAACCGGCGCGCTTGAGGCATTGCAGGCTCTATTTTTGCTTCTCCGCGCAATACAGCTAGAGCTTCTAATCCGTTGGCAGCCATGTAGAGGGGGTTAACGATGTTATTTTTTTTGAACGCTCTCCGGACGTTCATCACATCAACCTCATCATCTTCTACCAAGAGGATATGAATTTTTTTGTCTTCCATAAATCAGCCATTTTATAGATGTTTTTTAAGCGCCAGTTTTCTTGGCGAGGTTCAGTCAGTACAGATCGCGAACCCAGCAGCTCTAATTTCTATTGTCCTTTGTCAAGAATCATTTATGCCTCAGCCAATCGCGTTATCTATCTACAGGCGTATTCGCCCGTCAGAGCATCAGCGGCGCAGCCGAGAACCAAAAACTCGCCAATAACGCCCGATCGAGCTACTGTAAAATCTAAAACTCATCTACATTATTATTAATTGCCATGTCAGCCGATCGCAAACTCTACGAAGGCAAAGCCAAAATCCTCTACTCCACCGAAGACAGCGAAATTTTGCTGACCCACTTCAAAGACGACGCCACCGCCTTTAACGCCCAGAAACGCGGCAGCATCGCCGGCAAAGGCGAAATCAACTGTGCCGTATCCGCGCACCTGTTTCGGATGCTAGAAGCCAAAGGCATTCCCACCCACTACATCGACACGCCGGCCCCCAACGAAATGCGAGTCTGCCGCGTCCAAATCTTGCCCTTGGAAGTAGTTGTCAGAAACATTGCCGCCGGCAGTCTTTGCAAACAAACCGGACTCGCCCTCGGCACAATTATCGATCCGCCGCTGGTCGAGTTTTATTACAAAAACGACGATTTGGGAGACCCGCTGCTGACCCGCGACCGACTGCTGTTAATGCAGCTAGCCACCCCCGAACAAGTAGACCAACTAGACATCGCCGCCCGCGAAATTAACGAAATACTCAAAGAATTTTTCAGCCAGTGCGGCATCACCCTGGTAGACTTCAAACTAGAATTCGGTATCGACCAACATCAAAATCTGATCCTCGCCGACGAAATCAGTCCCGACACCTGCCGCCTCTGGGACAACGCAGAAGCCGACCCCGACGCCCGTGTTATGGACAAAGACCGATTCCGCCGCGACTTAGGATCGGTAGAAACCGCTTACCAGCAAGTTCTCCAACGGGTTCTCGCTCAGAAAGTCTAGAGGCCTTGGTAATGCGCTAGAATTGCACAGTTTGTTACCCTTCTGCTTTCGATGTCAGCAATCAGCGGTCAACAGTCATCAATTAGCGATCAGCGCGAAATTCAACCGACTTAATAACTAATGACTAATGACTAATGACTAATGACTAATGTGGTGTGTGGATTCCAAAAAAGTGAACAAAAATGCGTTTATCTGCTGTATTGGTGGCAGTTTTTACTGCCTCAGCAACATTCGGGTTATCAAATTCGGCAAGTGGCCAAACATCCTACTCTGAATCTGCAGAGGAAGCTTTGGCTGCCGCCCAGCCCGCCCCGTCGATCGAATTACCCGATCGCCCCATTGCAGAATTAACCCAAAACCCTCCTCAAAACCGCAAAGCCGCTAAAACTAGCAAAGGGGAAGCCCTAAAAATAGCTGCGGCCCCTGCCAGAGGAGAGGACGACACCGACGATCCCCCAAGCCGAGTCACAGACACCCCCTCCCCGGTTTCCCCTGCCAGCTTTCAACTCAAACCCGAGCTAGCATCCAACCCCTCCCCCGCCTCTAGCAGCCAAAACGCTCTGCCAGACGCGCAACTGGGCAGCCCGCTCCCCCCATCCGAAGCGGCTGTAACGCCCGCCTGGATCGCAGCAGAGCTAGGGAAACCAGAGGAATCCGGGGCGATCGCTCAAAACGACCAAGTTCCCCCCAGACCGGCCCCGACCAGACCGCCGGCTAACACCGTTCCCACCTTGCCCTCAGTCCCAGCACCGCAGCCGAGACAAACCCCCGCACCTGCAGGGCCCGCCGAACCGCAAGTGCTAGTTGCAGAAGTTACCGTCACCGGGGCGACGGGAGACCTGGAAAGCGAGATTTACCGAGTCATCAGCACCCAACCGGGACGCACGACCAACCGCAGCCAACTGCAACAAGACATCAACGCCATTTTTGCCACGGGCTTTTTCAGAAACGTGCGGGCAGTACCCGAAGACACCCCGTTGGGCGTCCGGGTAACTTTTATTGTCCAGGCAAATCCGGTGCTGCGAGGAGTGACAATCACCGGTCAGCAAGTGCTGCCCCAAAGCGTAATTGACGAAAGCTTCCGCGATCAATACGGCAAAATTCTCAACCTCCGCCGCTTTGAGGAGGGAGTGAAAAAAATTAATGCGTGGTATCAAGAGAACGGCTATGTTTTGGGCCAAATCACTGATGCCCCGCAAGTAGGAGACGACGGCACAGTCACCCTGGTAGTGGCAGAAGGCCAGATCGAATCCGTTGATATCCGCTTCTTGAACAAGGAGGGAGAAGCAACAGATGCAACGGGTCAGCCGATCGGAGGCAACACCCGCCGTTTTGTCATCACCCGCGAAGTAGAACTCAAGCCCGGAGACATCTTTAACCGCACCAAGGCGGAAAGGGATTTGAGACGGGTGTTTGGTTTGGGAATTTTTGAAGACGTGCGACTTGCCTTGGAACCGGGAACGACTGACCCCCGCAAGGCAAGGGTAATTGTCAACGTCATTGAGAAAAATACCGGTTCTCTAGCGGCTGGTGCGGGTTTGAGTTCCGCGACGGGTTTGTTCGGTACGGTGAGTTACCAGCAGCAAAACTTGGGCGGTAGGAACCAAAAATTGGGGGCTGAAGTACAAATCGGGGAACGCCAAACCCTGTTTGACCTGAGTTTTACCGACCCCTGGATTGCGGGCGATCCTTACCGGACTTCTTTCACGGCTAATATTTTTAGAAGACGATCGATCAGCGTGATTTTTGACGGTGGCGAACGGGAAGTCCGATTGCCCAACGACGATCGACCCCGCGTCGTCCGCACCGGTGCCGGCATCAATTTCACCCGTCCCCTGTCGCGCAATCCTTTTGCCGATTCTGAGTGGACTGCTTCACTCGGCTTGCAGTACCAGCGAATCTCAATTACAGATCGCAAAGGCCGTCGCGAATCCGAGGACGAACTCGGCAACCTGTTAAGTTTTAGCGATTCCGGCTCCGACGACTTGACAACATTGCAAGCAGGTGTTGTACGCGATCGGCGCAACGACCCCCTCCGCCCCACTAGCGGTTCCCTGCTCAGATTTGGCATGGAACAATCGATTCCTGTAGGTTCCGGCAGCATCCTGTTAAACCGCCTGCGGGCCAGCTACAGCTTGTACCTACCAGTCAAGTACACTAACTTTACACCCGGCCCTCAAACCCTGGCATTTAGTTTTAGAGGCGGCACCGTATTCGGAGATTTGCCTCCCTACGAAGCCTTTGCCTTGGGCGGCGCCAACTCGGTGCGCGGATACGACGAAGGCGACATGGGAGCCGGCCGCAGCTTCCTAGAAGCCAGCGTTGAGTACCGTTTCCCGATTATTTCGTTTATCGGCGGAGCGCTATTTTTGGATGCTGGCACCGACTTGGGCACGGGCAAAGATGTCCCGGGCGACCC
This sequence comes from Microcoleus sp. TY_ISSM_2_bin.22, assembly GCA_025937335.1. GTDB lineage: Bacteria > Cyanobacteriota > Cyanobacteriia > Cyanobacteriales > Microcoleaceae > Microcoleus. Next base: position 704 of record JAICRN010000179.1, on the reverse strand, counting down.
GGCCGGTATCCGCGAAAAGCCCGGTAGCGGTTACGGTTACGGCCTCGGCGTGCGGATTCAATCTCCTTTAGGGCCGATCCGGATCGATTACGGTATCAACGACACCGGCGACAATCAAATTCACTTTGGGATTGGTGAGCGATTCTAAGTTGGCAGTTGGCAGTTGGCAATTGGCAGTTGACAGTTGACAGTTGGCAGTTGACTACTGACTACTGACTACTGACAGTTGACTACTGACTACTGACTACTAACTAATGACTATTCAACGTACCTTAAAATCTGAATTTGAACTGTCGGGAATCGGTTTGCACAGCGGCGAACAAACTCGCGTCCGAGTTTTGCCTGCTGGGGTTGGTGAAGGCCGCTATTTTGTCAGAATTGACTTGCCCGGTGCTCCAATAATTCCTGCAAAAATTGAGGCGGTTTGCCAGACTGCACTTTCAACTGAACTCGCAGGTATCGACGGTCAAATTCGCACTGTAGAGCATCTATTAGCCGCTTTGGCGGGGATGGGAGCGGATAATGCTCGAATTGAGGTTGATGGGCCGGAAGTGCCTCTGCTGGACGGTTCGGCTCTGGTTTGGGTAGAGGCGATCGCCCATGCCGGCTTAGTACCTCAAGAATCGAAGCAAGACCCCACTTCCTCCTTCGTCCTAGAACAGCCAATTTGGGTGCGTCACGGGGATGCTTTTGCAGCGGCTTTA